>JBAXSF010000048.1:0-9387 GCA_037130835.1 Actinomycetes bacterium | reverse complement strand
GATGACAATGCCCAGCATCAAAATACGGTGCTGGTATTCCTTCGGAACAGCAAAGGACGTTAACAGGACTAGGAAGACAAAGAGGTTATCAACGGACAAGCTCAGTTCCGTGACGTAACCAGCAAAGAATTGCTGACCGTATTCCCAGCCGGAAATTTGACCCAGAGACAGCCCAAAGATGATCGCAAGGCTGACATAAAAAAGGACCCACCCCAGGGCTTCCTTGGTGGATAACACGTGGGGGCGGCGATCCGCGATGAGTAAGTCTGCTCCGATGACGACCAGGAACACGGCGATCGTGATCAACCACACCGACAGCGGAAGATTCACTTCACCACACCAATCCCTGTCGCCGGCCAAAAGAATTTGTTAACACAATGATAGTCAGACGCCGGCTTCCTGCATGTTGCGCAATTCCCGCTTGAGATCCACTACTTCATCGCGAATTCGAGCCGCCAGTTCAAACTGCAGTTCCAGCGCCGCTGCATGCATTTGCTCAGTCAATTGCTCGATCAGTCCGGCTAGTTCGGCCTGAGGTAAGGAAGCGGGGTTAAGTCCCCTGTTGAGCAGGGGTACTTGGCTGCCAGCGCGCCGCTGCGGGGTGCCGGCCAAAAGTTCTTCGGTATCGGCGTCTTCTCTGGCCAGCATCTCGGTGATGTCGCTGATCTTCTTGCGAAGCGGCTCAGGGCTAACACCGCGTTCGGTGTTGTAAGCCACCTGCTTTTCTCGCCGGCGATTGGTTTCTTCAATGGCCAGCTCCATCGAAGCAGTAATGCGATCGGCATACATATGTACTTCGCCAGAAACGTTCCGGGCCGCGCGACCGATCGTTTGGATCAACGACGTACCCGATCGCAAGAAGCCCTCTTTATCTGCGTCCAAGATTGCCACGAGGCTCACCTCAGGAAGGTCAAGGCCTTCACGCAGCAAGTTGATACCCACTAACACATCGAAGTGTCCCAGGCGTAGATCGCGAAGTAATTCCACGCGCTTCAAGGTGTCCACATCTGAGTGCAGATACTGCACGCGGATATCAAGGTTCACTAGGTAATCGGTGAGCTCCTCAGACATCTTCTTGGTCAACGTGGTCACCAAAACACGCTCATTACGCTCAACCCGAAGCCGGATTTCATGCACTAGATCGTCAATTTGTCCCAGCGTCGGCTTGACGATGATCTGCGGGTCAATCAAGCCAGTAGGGCGAATGATTTGTTCAACGAAACCGTCGGAGTGCTCGAGTTCATACTTGCCCGGCGTCGCGGACAAATAAATGGTTTGCCCTGTGCGCTCCAAGAATTCGGCGAACCTCAGGGGGCGGTTGTCCATGGCGCTCGGCAACCTAAACCCATGTTCCACCAACGTCCGCTTTCGCGAGGCATCGCCTTCATACATGGCACCGATCTGCGGAACAGTGACGTGGGATTCATCTATGACAAGCAAGAAGTCCTCGGGAAAGTAATCCAAGAGGCAGTTTGGCGGTGATCCCTGCGGGCGATCATCGATGTGGCGCGAGTAGTTCTCAATGCCCGCACACGATCCCATCTGGCGCATCATTTCGATGTCGTAGGTGGTGCGCATACGCAGGCGCTGGCCCTCAAGCAACTTGCCTTGTTCCTCAAATTCGGTAAGGCGTGCCTCGAGTTCAGTTTCAATCTCCGAGATTGCGCGCTCCATGCGTTCAGGGCTCGCGACATAAAAAGATGCCGGGAAAATGGAGACTTCCGCATCGTCGCTGATGATTTCACCGGTCAACGGATGGAGAGTGCTCAGTCGTTCCACCTCATCACCGAAGAACTCAATGCGCACGCAATGCTTTTCATAGACGGGAAATACCTCAACGGTGTCCCCCCTGACTCGGAACGTGCCACGCGTGAACGCAATGTCGTTGCGTTCGTACTGAATGTCGACCAGCTGGCGCAGCAACGTATCCCGATCAATGGAATCGCCTGACCGAAGCCGAATCCGGCGATCGACGTATTCCTGGGGAGTGCCGAGGCCATATATACAGGAAACCGTGGCAACAACCACAACATCGCGTCGAGTAAGCAGACTGTTCGTCGCGGAATACCGCAGCCGCTCCACCTCTTCGTTGATGGACGAGTCCTTTTCGATGTACGTATCTGTTGTTGGCACGTACGCCTCAGGCTGGAAGTAGTCGTAGTAGGAAACGAAATATTCCACCGCGTTATTAGGCAACAACTCGCGTAATTCGTTAGCCAACTGGGCAGCCAAGGTCTTGTTTGGCGCCATCACCAAGGTGGGGCGTTGGAGTTGCTCAACGACCCACGCCGTTGTTGCCGATTTGCCAGTGCCTGTGGCACCGAGCAAAACGATGTTCTGCTCCCCTGCATGAATGCGCGCGGTGATTTCTGCGATAGCTGCGGGCTGGTCACCAGCCGGGGTGAGGTCGCTAATGACTTCAAGCGGCGCCACGGTGCGCTGCAAATCAGTAATTGGTCTCACAATGACACGCTACGCAGCATCTCGGCGAGTGACTAGCCGGTGCCACAGCTGGTCCACCTGATCTTTGAGTTTGCCCAGGTCGCCGGTGTTCACGATCACTTCATCAGCAATGGCAAGGCGGTCTTCCCGGCTTGCCTGTGCGTTTATGCGCGCTTGAGCCGTGGATACGTCCCAGCCACGTGATTGCAGCAGCCGTGAGATACGAACGTCCTCTGGAGCGTCCACGACCACGATGACGTCATAGGGGTCCAGCCGGCCAGTTTCAGCGAGCAAGGGCACGTCGTGCACGACGATCGCGTCATCATCGGCCAAGGCGGTCATGAGGTCTGATTGTTGCCGAACCAAGGGATGAATTATGCCTTCGAGTTGCTTACGAGCGACATCGTCGCGAAACACCAAGGCGGCCAAGGCCTTGCGGTCGAGCATCCCGTCGTAATACAGGACCTCATCGCCGAACGCATCAAGGATTTGCTGGAAGCCGGAGGTGCCAGGCTCTACAACAGCGTGGGCAATGGCATCGGCATCAACAATGACTGCTCCATGATCGGCCAACAGGCCAGAGACGGTGCTTTTTCCCGCACCGACTCCGCCTGTTAAACCAACAACCAACATGCCTACAGCCTAAGGCTTAAGGACTGCGCGGTCACTCGTCTGAGGATGTGAGCTTCTCGCGCAACTCAGCCAACGCTGCATCGGAGGCCAAGGCGCCGGTCTCCACCTGTTCGCCCTCTTCTGACGAGAACGAGGTCGGCTCAGCATCAGCTGCTTCAGCGTCTGCCTTCTGAGCATCAGCCATTTGCACCTTGTGTGCATCAAAGCGCTTCTGTGCTTCGGCGTACTGGGCTTCCCACTGTGTCTGCGCGGCTTCGTGACCAGGCAACCATTCACCGGTGTCAGAATCGAAACCTTCGGGGTACACGTAATTACCCTCGGCATCGTAGTTGGCGTCCATCCCGTATTGCGTGGGATCGAAGTCGATGATCTCGCCGATCGCACCTTCGTTGGCTTGCTTGAGCGAGAGTGAGATTCGACGACGTTCCAGGTCAATGTCGATGACTTTGACGAACAATTCGGTGTCAACCTGAACGACCTGCTCGGGGATCTCCACGTGACGCTCAGCCAGTTCAGAGATGTGAACCAAGCCTTCGATGCCCTCATCGACGCGAACAAAGGCGCCGAAGGGAACGAGCTTGGTCACGCGACCTGGCACAACCTGGCCCATTTGGTGGGTCCGAGCGAACTGCTGCCATGGGTCCTCTTGCGTTGACTTCAGCGACAGGGAAACGCGCTCGCGCTCCATGTCCACTTCGAGGACCTCAACGGTGACTTCTTGGCCGACTTCCACCACTTCTGACGGGTGGTCAATGTGCTTCCAGGAAAGTTCAGAAACGTGAACCAAACCGTCAACGCCACCCAGGTCAACGAATGCACCGAAGTTGACGATCGACGAAACCACACCATTGCGGACCTGACCCTTGAGCAAGGTGGTCAGGAAATCAACGCGTACAGCGGACTGCGTCTGCTCAAGCCAAGCGCGACGGGACAGCACTACGTTGTTGCGGTTCTTGTCCAGCTCAATGATCTTGGCTTCAACGGTTTGACCCACATAGGGCTGCAGGTCGCGCACGCGACGCATTTCCACCAACGAAGCGGGCAAGAAGCCACGCAAGCCGATGTCGACGATGAGGCCACCCTTGACCACTTCAATGATCAAACCTTCAACAATGCCATCTTCTTCCTTGATCTTTTCAATGTCGCCCCAAGCACGCTCGTATTGCGCGCGCTTCTTGGACAGGATCAAGCGGCCTTCTTTGTCTTCCTTCTGCAGGACGAGGGCTTCAATACGGTCGCCGACTTTGACAATCTCGTTGGGGTCAATGTCGTGCTTAATGGAAAGTTCGCGAGAAGGGATTACACCTTCAGTCTTGTAACCGATGTCGAGAAGAACTTCGTCACGATCAACCTTGACGATGATGCCATCAACAATGTCTCCGTCATCGAAGTACTTGATGGTCTGGTCAATGGCGGCGAGGAAGTCCTCAGCCGAGCCAATGTCATTTACGGCGATCTGTGGGGCGCTTGAAGGGGCAGAAGTAGTGGCGGTCATGGAGTAGTAGGGGCCTTTGATAGATGGGACAAAGCGGAAAGTCCAAGGGTAGTAAACGCCGCATAGAGCCGATTGGGCGGGTCCGGTGTGCCAATTTCACGCTTCCGCCCCCGACGACGGGAACCCATCAGCTCCTAGTGAGCGGTCCCCCCTCTCTACCCTGACTGCCAAACGTCAGTGGGCCGCGGAATCCCAGGAATCCCCCACGCCAACAGACACATCCAGCGGAACATCTAACGCATAAGCCGCACCCATCTGCGTGCGCACGAGGGATTCAAGTTCCTCGCGTTCACCGGGAGCGACCTCTAGTACGAGTTCGTCGTGGACCTGTAGGAGCAATCGTGACTGCAGGTTGGCTGTGGTGATAGCCCGCTTGACGTTGACCATTGCGACCTTGATGATGTCGGCGGCCGAACCTTGGATGGGCGCATTCAGGGCCATCCGCTCTGCAGCCTCACGACGCATGCGGTTATCACTGTTCAAGTCCGGGAAGTAGCGGCGGCGGCCCAACACTGTTGCGGTGTAGCCGGTGGTTCGCGCAGTGGCAACAACGGACTCCAGATAATCGCGCACCCCACCGAAACGCTTGAAGTACTCATCCATCAAGTCCTTGGCTTCGCCAGCTCCCATGTTGAGTTGCTTGCCCAATCCAAACGCCGACAACCCATAGGCCAGGCCATAGGACATGGCCTTGATCTTGCGACGCATTTCAGCATCCACCCGAGAATCAGGCACCCCAAACACCTGCGAGGCCACGGTCGTGTGCAGGTCTTCCCCGCTGATGAAAGCAGCGATCAGCCCTTGGTCGCCGGACAAGTGCGCCATGATCCGCATTTCGATCTGGGAATAGTCAGCCGTCATCAGCGACTCAAAACCTGGACCAACGACAAAGCAACCACGGATTCGTCGACCTTCAGCGGTTCGTACCGGAATGTTTTGGAGATTGGGATCGGTGGATGACAGACGACCCGTTGCGGCAATGGTCTGCATATAGGTCGTGCGAATTCGATCATCAGCTGATGCAGCGTTGACCAGTCCATCGACTGTGGAACGCAATTTGGCTGCCTCACGATGCGACAACACGTAACCCAGGAAGGGATGCTGCGTCTCTTCAAACAAGCGTGCTAGGGATTCCGCATCCGTGGAAAACCCCATCTTCGTCTTCTTGACATTTTCTGTCGACATCTTGAGCGTGTCAAACAACACCACTTGCAGTTGCTTGGGCGAGGCCAGGTTGACCGCTTGACCGACTTCCTTGTGCGCAGCCTCGATAGCTTCCTGAGCTTGGCCATCAAAGTGGCGTGACAGATCCGTTAGTTGTTCGCGATCAATCCCGATACCGGTTTGCTCCATCGCCACCAGGGCAGCAGTGACTGGGAGTTCAACATCAGTGAGTAGTCCGGCGCCATCGATGGATTCCAACTTCTGCTGCAAGAGCGGTTCGAGTGCCAAAAGGGCACGAGCGCGCGCTCGAGCCAAGGGCGCTACCACCGAATCGATGCCCAAACTCAACTGGTCTTGACCTTGTTCAGAATCGGGCAGGTCCAGTTTCAGGTAACTGCGAACCAGCCCGGCGAGTTCATAGCCACGCGAATCTGGTGCCACCAAATAGGCCACCAGTTCGACGTCATTGACAACGCCGGTGAGGAATACGCCACGGCCTCCCAACACCAAAGCGCTGCGGTTCCCGTTATGCACGACCTTCGGACTATTCTCGTCCGCGGCCCAACTCTGAACTGCAGCTAAGGCGGCCGAGCCATCCGTCAGCGGATCCGCGTCGATCCAGACCGCGTGGTCCTGGGTCGCCAGCGCCAAGCCCTCAAGCCGGCCCGTGCCGTGCAGAGCATCACCGACGACATCAACGGCACAGGTGGTTCCCACCGCATGCTGTGCGAGCCAATCGGCAACTGCCCCGCCGGCTAGTTCCTCCCCCGCATCATCAAGGACTGCCGGCGCTCCGGCCTCGTGATCAGTTCCGTCCGGCGCAATCGCCTTCAATCGACCGCGCAACGCGTGAATTTCTAGCTCGTCCAGCAGCGCATTCACCGCCACCGCATCCCAAGCAACCCGAATCGCATCAGCGGGTGCGAGGTCGAGTTCGACATCGTCAACGAGGGCGGTCAACGTGCGGTTCAACTGGACTGCATCTAGGTGACTGCGCAGCGCCTCGCCTACCTTGCCCTTCACTTCGTCGGCCCGAGCAATCAATTCGTCAATGGAGCCGAACTGCAAAATCCACTTGGCGGCCGTCTTTTCACCCACACCGGGAATGCCGGGCAGATTGTCCGACGGATCTCCCCGAAGCGCCGCTAGGTCCGCATACTGCTTGGGAGTTACGCCGTATTTCTCCACGACTGCTTCGGGCGTCATCCGGGCAAGGTCAGACACCCCTTTTCGCGGATACAAAACCGTGATTCCCGGCTCGACCAATTGGAGTGCGTCGCGGTCACCGGTGACGATGAGTACATCAAAACCTTGCGCTAGCGCCTGCCTGGCCAACGTGGCAATGACGTCGTCGGCTTCGAATCCATCAGCGGTCACGACGGGCACGGCCATGGTGGCTAAGAGTTGTTGAATCACGGGGATTTGTGGCTTGAATTCCGGCGGCGACTTTGCCCTATTTGCCTTGTATTCCGGATACTGCTCGGAGCGGAAAGTTTGGCGAGACACGTCAAAGGCAACAGCTAAGTGGGTGGGCTGTTCATCGCGCACCGTGTTGATCAACATCGACAAGAAGCCGTAAACGGCGTTGGTGGTTACCCCACTAGCAGTGGCAAAGTTCTCTGGGGGCAAGGCATAAAAAGCGCGATACGCCATGGAGTGACCATCGAGAAGGAGCAGTCGAGGCTTGGCTTCAGTCACGCTCATCATCCTAGGGCTGAGTGGAGACGACGATGGCTGGCTGCCAAGCCGGTTCATCAAGGCGCGTAAATGTGCCAAAACCAATCGGGGCTTGCAGGACTTGACCAAAAGTGTTGAAGCGGATTCTCCCGGTCAGACCCACAGCGTTGGTCTTACTTATCGCGGTCACCATGGCCTGGCGACGTTGCACGCTTGTAGCTGAAGTTGACGTAAAAACCCGATCGGTCAAGAGTTGGTTAATCATCAGGTTCGCAGCATCAGTTCCTGCGGCGGCATACAACCCCGAGGGTGACACCTCAGGTGAACCTGGGGTTGGACTCGGCGTGACCGAGGGCCTGAACCCAGGTAACGACGCAGGAACGGCGCCGACCGTGGAGAACTGCACTCCTGCCCAGGCCACCGGATCACTTTGCGCCGCTTCATCCAGTGCAATCGAACCTGCGGTCAAAAACGGCACGCGCGGAAGCTTCAGCGATGCCCGTAAGGGCAACGCATCGTCAGGCTGACCGTAAAACACAATGCGCGCGGGTTTGGCCTGCCGAATCCGCGCAAGAACAGCAGCCGTCGGCGGTGTCTGACTGGCTCGAGCAATGGTCAGGGTGGTCAATCGAACGTCTTTACCCAATCCTTGAGCAAGGCTGCGCCCAACGAGACGATTTTCCAGCTGACCATCCGTGATCAGCACCACCGATGTGGCCTTACCGCGACTGACCCATTGACTGGTCGCCGCTCCCTGGTTGACATCAAGTGCACACAACCTAAAGAAGGTTCGAAATGCCCGGCGCGCGGGTTGGCCACGCGTGGTCAGCGTGGTCGCACCTCCACCTGGGGCCACCATTGCGATCCCTGCATTATTGACGATGGGTTGAACGCTTTCATTAACCAGCGAATTGACACTGCCGATGAGACCGACCACGGCTACATCATCGGTAAGACGGGTGGCTTGTTGTTGCCCGACGGAGGCCTCACCGCGATCATCCAACGGCGTGACGATCAGTTCGATGCCAGCTTGATCAAGGGCCGCCTGACGCTTGTCCACCGCCGATTCCACCGCTCGCAATAATCCACGACCTTGAACGGCTTGGGTGCCGGTCAGCGGAGCCAGCACCGCAATCTTGCGCACCGTCTTAGACGTCGTCGCTGTGGGTTCGGCTAGCCGCCCCGGCTCGGTAGGGGCACCACAGCCGGCTACCTGAGCCAAAAAAACCACAGCAGCGACGAACAACGCACTGCGCGAAAGCGCCCTAGGCCTCACGAAATGTCACCAGGCCCGGCGTCAGCCTCTTCAATAACGACCAAAGCCACATCCTTCATGGACAGGCGGCGATCCATGGCGGCCTGCTGAATCCATCGAAAGGCTTGAGGTTCAGTCATCGTGAACTTGGCAATCAAGATGGACTTGGCCCGTTCAACGAGCTTGCGAGCTTCAAGGGTTTGCTCAAGATCGGCGACTTCCTTACGTAACTCCTGCATCTGCTCATAGCGTGCGAGCGCAATGTCAATCGCCGGAAATAGATCCTGCGGTGTAAACGGCTTGACCAAGTACCCCATTGCGCCAGCTTCCACGGCACGTTGCACCAACGAACGCTGACTAAAAGCAGTGAGCAACAAAACGGGTGCTACTTCTGCACCGATAATTTCTTCGGCGGCACTGATGCCGTCAAGGATGGGCATCTTGACGTCCATGATGACCAGGTCGGGGCGCAGTTCGTGCGCCAACTCCACCGCACGTCGGCCATCTCCAGCCTGGCCAACAACATCGAAGCCCGCGCCCGACAGCATCTCAATCAGGTCCATCCGAATGAGGGCTTCGTCCTCTGCGACAACGATTCTTCGCGCGGTGCCATCGTCGGCTGACCATGCCTGTTCACTACTCACAGGGTTCAGGGTAGTCTGATCAGGCACCAGCCCCGGTAGCCCAACGGCAGAGGCAACGGATTCAAAACCCGTCCAGT
>JBAXSF010000047.1:0-9534 GCA_037130835.1 Actinomycetes bacterium | reverse complement strand
GCGTGCATCCGTGAGGTCAGCAGGAGCAGGGCTGCCATGCGTGAACCTCCCGTCTGGGGGCGCGGTAAGTGCCCTCAATCTACCCGATCGCGCGGTGGGCAACACCCTCGCTCCAAAGGCTGGCACGATGCGCATATGAACGCGGCCCTTTCCTTCCTTTTGGCAGCGGCGGTCCTAGGCCTTGCCGGATCCGGCGGTGCTGCCCCGATGGCTTTGGCCATTGCCCTGGGTTTGGTGTTTTTGTGGGTGCTTATTCCCCGACTTTTTCCCCTGGTCGATGAGTTGTCCGCGTCAATCTTTTTCCTCGCCGGTTTGGTCGCCGTGGGTGGAACGTTGTTCCAAAAGGAGCTGGGGGGCAACGACCCTGGTGGTGTTGCCTACCTCGCTCCCATTTTGGGCCTGGCTGTATTCATCGTTGTACTGGTACAACTGAGCCGGCGCAGCGAGCCGGAAAAAGTTGTGCAGACCATGTCCATCAACGTCTTATTGATCGTGCTCGCGACAGCCGGATCAGTATGGATTCCGCTGAGCCGTGCGGGTTACTTGAAGGCGCCGCTAGTGGCGGCATGTGCGCTCCTGGGTGCTGGTGTCGCGTTGAGTTTTCTGGCCCTGGAAAAGCGTTCAGGCGGCCAACGCATTGTTGCTGCTGCTGGTGTTGTCGTAGCCGGCGTTGTTGCCGCAGTTGCTGGTTCGTTGGTCGCGGATGGCTATTACCTCCCACTTGATGCGGGCATCGGAGCCATCGTCGGTGCCACTGCACTCACAGCGTGGCTCGTGGTGTCCACCCGCGCAGGAACGAAATCTATGAGTCAAGGCCAAGTCTTAGCTTCGGTAACAACTGTGTTCCTTTGCGCAGGACCAGTTTTCGCGCTCGCCTCCGCTGTGGTTGGGTAAGAACGTGCAATCAACCAGCACGTTCCTGGTGCTCGTAGTCGTCTTAGCGGCCGCGACGGCTTTTGGGCTGTACCGCAAGCGCACCGATGGCGTCATGAAGCGCGTGAAGCGTGGGACTCCTGTGCCGCTGCCCGATGATGCTCCGCCAGGGGAATTAGAAAACCCCGATGATGTGAGCGCAACAGCCAGCGGTCCCCATGGCGACATCAGCGTGGCCGACCTTGGTGGGCCACTCGGTGAGCACGCGACGTTGGTGCAGTTTTCATCTGCTTTTTGTCAGCCGTGCCGGGTCACCAAGCGTGTCTTGGCCGAGGTCACCACCATGGTTGACGGCGTCGAGCATTACGAGATTGATGCAGAGTCCCACTTGGACCTGGTTCGTCGGTTAGACATTCGCCGTACCCCGACGGTGTTGGTGGTTAATAGCCACGGACACATCATTCGTCGCGCGACAGGTGCTCCTCGCAAAGCTGATGTGATCGCAGCACTGGGTGAGCTGATTTAGCGCATTTACGCGTGAGTTTGTGCGAATCAATTGCAATAAGGCTGGTAAGCGAAAAATCTTGAGACCGGTGTAGTAATTGCATCGAGTAGTGCTTACCCTTATAGACATGTCAGGACAGGTGTTACTCACCAAGCGGCGCGCGATCGATCTGTGCCGCGTGTCTACCTGCCTGTGTCAACCCTGCTAAAGCGGTGAGCTCACCGAACCCGCGCTAAGCGCCTGGTTTGGTCCACTCCCTTCGACGGCTTTCTCCGTCATCGCCCCTGATCTTGCACGTTGATCCCTTCCCCTATTCGCAGTTTTTACTTTCAGGAGACATCACATGTACGTAGATCCTCGCGGCCTTCGCTTCGGCGCCGTGGTCACCACCATCGTTTTGGCGCTGGGCTTGCTCACGCAGTCGGTGTGGGTCTTGGCATTCCAGACGGTGGTCTTTGCTCTGGGCGCCATCGTCGGCTTGCAGGCAGCTCCCTATGGCCTCGTGTTCAAGAACTTCATTCGCCCTCGGTTGGCTCCACCGGCAGAACTTGAAGCATCAGCGCCGCCGCGCTTTGCCCAAGGTGTGGGTCTAGCTTTCGCTGTCGTCGCCACTCTTGGTTTCGCCACTGGGCTGACCACGCTGGGTGTGATTGCTACCGCGATGGCGCTTGCTGCCGCATTCCTCAACGCCACGTTTAGTTTTTGCCTGGGTTGTGAAATGTTCCTGATCATTCGACGTATTACGGGTGGCTCAACTGAGCGCCTTATTCCTGCAAGTACTGCTGCACGTTCCTAACCCGCAGAGTCCAGACCACCGAGGTCTGGACTCACCCCTTCCCTACAAGGAGAAAAAGAAAAATGAGCCGCACTGACTCACTCGTTGATGCTGACTGGGTAGTAGCCCACATTGATGACCCCAAGGTTGTGCTTGTCGAAGTTGACGAGGACACCGCCGCTTACGAGATCAACCACATTCGCAATGCCGTGCGCATCGATTGGCAGTCTGATCTTCAAGACCCAGTCCGCCGCGACTTTGTCAGCCAGCAGCAGTTCGAGGCTCTGTTGTCCGCAAAGGGCATCAGCAACGATGACACCGTGATCATCTACGGCGGAAACAACAACTGGTTTGCTTCCTACGCCTTCTGGTACTTCAAGCTCTATGGTCACCAGGACGTGCGTTTGCTCGATGGTGGTCGCAAGAAGTGGGAACTAGACGCCCGTGATTTGGTTGCTGAGGTTCCTACCCGCACAGCCACCACGTACAAGGCTTCGGCCCAGGACACGAGCATCCGTGCATTCCGTGATGACGTGCTTCGTGCGATTGGCACACAGAACTTGGTTGACGTGCGTTCGCCTGATGAGTACGCCGGCCGCTTGTTGGCCCCAGCCCACCTCCCGCAGGAGCAGTCACAGCGTGCAGGCCACATTCCTACCGCTGCCAGCGTTCCGTGGAGCAAGGCTGCCAATGACGATGGCACCTTCAAGAGCGACGATGAACTGAAGGCGTTGTACGAAGGCGCTGGCGTTGACTTGGCCAAGGACACCATTGCTTATTGCCGTATTGGTGAGCGTTCAGCGCACACCTGGTTTGTTTTGCACGAGCTGCTTGGCGTGAGCAACGTGACGAACTACGACGGTTCGTGGACTGAGTACGGCGCGCTCGTGGGCGTACCTGTCCAACTTGGTGATATCGCTGGGACCCCCGAGGGTGGCGCTGCCTGATGTGTGGCGCTGTTGCCGGTGGACTTTCTATCGAAGGGCTCGACATGAGTAAAGAAACAGTGATCCAAGGTCAGGTTTCGCGCGATGGCCAGCCAGTGGGTGGCGCTTATGTTCGCTTGCTGGATGGGACCGGAGAGTTCACCGCTGAGGTTCCCACCTCCGCGACCGGCCACTTCCGTTTTTTCGCCGCGCCTGGTTCGTGGACGCTACGCACCTTGGCTCCCGGTGCACAGGTTGACCGCCAAGTGGTGGCTCACCTGGGCCAGGTAGCCGAAGTCGAGGTTGCTATTTCGGCCTAACCCTCAGAGGTTGCAAGAGCCCCAGTCGTCCCTCCTAGTGACCGACTGGGGCTTTTGTGTCGCCTCCTTGGGACATTCGCCACCTTCGCCCACTACCCTCAACCTGTGGTAGCTGGCGTGGTCTTGGTTCTGGGGCTTGTCGCACTAGCGGCTGCAGGAGTCGTCCTCATTGTCAGAATTGTTCGTTCGCAGTAGCAAGCCTTGTCGTTCGCTGTAGCGGTTTAGAAGGGGTATTCCATGTTCGAACTCTCGCCGGATCTTCCGACGGAACTTGTTCCCTATGCCTGGTTGATTGGCACCTGGGCTGGCGCAGGAGTGGGTGGATATCCGACGACGGAGTCGTTCCAGTTTGGGCAAGAGGTGACCTTTGCTCACGACGGTCGGCCTTTCTTGTCTTACTGGTCACGCACGTGGAAGATCGATGATGCCGGAAACCCCATCGGTCCACTTTCCATGGAATCAGGTTTTTGGCGCCCACAGCCGGACAACAAACTGGAAGTCACCATGGCTCACCCCACCGGTGTTGTGGAGATTTACGTTGGCTCGGTCAACGGCGCACAGATTGAAATACAAACCGATGTTGTTGCGCGCACAGTGACGTCAAAGGAATACAACGCGGGCGTGCGTCTGTATGGCTTGGTTGAGGGCGACTTGATGTGGGCCTATGACATGGCGGGTGTGGGGCAAAACCTGCAGTCGCACGTTTCTGCTCGCCTTAAGCGCATCGGCTAATTTGCGCACCAGATGTGGGCTTACGGCCCGCGAGGTGAGAGACTGAGGTCATGAGCCTGGATCTGCTTGAGGATCGATTGCGGGAGCACGGTTACCGCGTAACTACCCAGCGTCGGGCCGTCTTTGATGCAGTTGCCGCTCTAGGCCACGGAACCCACGAAGAGATCCTGCGTCACGCACAAACGGTGGATGCCTCACTGAACTTGTCTACGGTCTATCGCAACCTTGAAGTGTTGGAAGAAATTGGTCTGGTCCGGCATGCGCACCTAGGCCACGGGTCACCGACCTACCACTTGGCTGATCACCATCGCCATTTGCACTTGGTGTGTAGCAAGTGCAAGGAAGTCCTTGAGGTCTCCGTTGATACGGCGAACCCTTTGGTCGAGGAACTCAAGACCAGTCATGGATTTGCTGTGGACATTGACCACTTCGCCATCCAAGGGCTGTGTATCAAGTGTCAGAGCTGATGAGTACTTACCGAAGTCCGTTGCTTGACCTGCCCGATGCGGTCGCGATTGATCCTGAACTCGATCCTCATGATGTCGGTGTTGCCTGGCACTACGCCGATCCGTTGGGCGAGCAACGTCGCCTATCCGCTGGTGAGGGATTTGTTGATCTGTCACAGCGTGGGGTTCTCGCCGTTACCGGCTCGGAGCGACTCTCGTGGTTGCACTCGCTCATTAGTCAACACGTCGAAAACTTAGAACCAGGACAAGCGCGGCAAGGACTGGTGTTGTCGCCACATGGTCATGTGGAGCATCACTTCTGGTTGGTTGACGATGGAGCCACCACCTGGCTCGTCACTGAAGGTGATCGTCGCGCGGATTTGTTGGCGTTCTTGGACTCGATGCGGTTCATGCTCGACGTTGCGGTGGCCGATGTGACGCAGGAGTGGGCGGTCGTGTGGTTTCCCGGCCGTCCGGATGTCGCTGACTCGGTCGTCATAGCCACGGATCGTGGTTCGTATGCGCTCGTTGCTCGAGCGCAGCTCAACGAGCTAGCCAAGACTTGGGGTGCACCGGCTGGCATCTGGGCCTTTGAGGCGTTACGCATTGCCGCGGGTGAACCTCGGATTGGCCTCGAGACCGATCACAAGACCATCGCGCACGAAGTGGGTTGGATTGAAACCGCGGTTCACTTAAACAAGGGGTGCTATCGCGGACAAGAAACCGTTGCGCGAGTGCACAACCTAGGAAAGCCACCACGTCGCTTGGTGATGTTGCACCTGGATGGATCAACCCAAGCGCACTTGCCTCAGCATGGCAATGATGTGATGCTGAATGACAAAGTCATCGGTTTTGTTGGAAGCGCGACTCACCACTTCGAGTTAGGTCCGATTGCACTGGCGGTAGTCAAGCGTGCTGTTGACGTGGACGCGGTTTTCCAAGTGAACGGCGTAAGCGCTTCGCAGGAAGTACTCGTCCAGCCTTAGTGGCGTGCGGTGGCGATGTTGTCGAGGTACCACTGATAGGTCGATTGCAAGCCGGTGGGCACATCGATCTGGGCCTTCCAGCCCGTTGCGTTGATGCGTGAGACATCCAGCAGCTTTTGCGCGGTGCCATCAGGTTTGGTGGTGTCCCACGACAACTGACCCTTGAAGCCAGTGATGTCGGAAATCATTTCGGCCAGTTCTTTAATAGAAATGTCCTCGCCGGTTCCCACATTGAGCGGGACTGCATCGTCATAGGTTTTCAGCAAGTGAATACACGCTGCCGCTAGATCATCAACGTGCAGGTATTCGCGTCGCGGGCTTCCGGTGCCCCAGGCCACCACCTCGGACGCACCACTTTGGGCAGCCTCGTGGAATCGCCGCAGCAAACCAGGGAGCACGTGTGAGCCGACGGGGTCGAAGTTGTCGCCGGGTCCGTACAAGTTGGTAGGCATCGCACTGATCCACGGCAGGCCATATTGAGTGCGGGTGGACTGGACTTGGACGATGCCAGCAATCTTGGCCAGCGCATACGCCTGGTTTGTCGGCTCGAGTGGTCCAGTAAGCAACGCATCTTCGCTAATCGGCTGCGGTGAGAGTTTGGGATAGATGCACGACGAACCCAAGATCAAGACTCGCTGGATGCGATGTTTAAGAGCAGCATCAAGCACGCTGGTTTGGATGCGCAGGTTGTCACTGATGAAGTCGACGGGGTGCGAACTGTTAGCTGCGATGCCACCAACTCTGGCAGCAGCAAGAACAATGACATCGGGCTTGTGGGTGGCGATGTAGGCCTCGGTGGCTTCATGGTCGCGCAAATCAAGCGCGCTCGATGCTTCACCGATGAGGTTGGAGTAGCCACCTGTCTCCAGTGCGCGCCAGATAGCGCTACCCACCAGGCCTTGATGGCCTGCCACGTAGATGCGATCGCTGGGCTTGAGCAAGTCCATGAGGCTCCGATGGCTGTTGTTTGTCCGCCGATCTTATGCCCGCTTGTTCACGGCTCGGAAGGCATAAGGGCCGAGGCAGCAGACAGGAGCCGGCGCAACTGCCTAGGCTGTGGGGTCAGAGCTGTCAGGTGAGGGAGATGTGTCGTGTCGAAAGTTGCCTTGATTACCGGGATCACCGGTCAGGACGGCTCGTATCTCGCAGAGTTGTTGCTCGGCAAGGGCTACGAAGTGCACGGCCTGATTCGCCGCGCATCGACTTTTAATACCCAGCGCATCGACCACTTGTACACCGACCCGCACGAGGGTGGCCGGCTTCACTTGCACTACTCAGACTTAACCGATGGTTCGCGGTTGACAACCTTGATGGCTCGGATTCAGCCAGCAGAGGTATACAACCTCGCTGCGCAATCCCACGTGCGTGTTTCCTTTGATGAGCCCGAATACACCGGAGACACCACCGGACTGGGTACGACACGTTTGCTTGAAGCACTGCGGATTACCGGTGTTCCTGCTCGCTTTTACCAAGCATCAAGCAGCGAGATGTTCGGAGCGACCCCACCGCCACAAAATGAGTTGACTGCCTTCTATCCCCGCTCGCCCTATGGCGCAGCGAAGTTGTATTCGTACTGGATGACGCGCAACTACCGCGAGGCGTACAACCTGTTCGCCGTCAACGGCATCTTGTTTAACCACGAATCACCTCGTCGTGGTGAAACCTTCGTCACGCGCAAGATCACCCGAGCGGTGGCTGCGATTGCGGCGGGCAAGCAAAACGAGGTGTACCTGGGAAACCTCGACGCTGTACGCGACTGGGGTTTTGCTAAGGAATATGTCGAGGCGATGTGGTTGATGTTGCAGGCCGATGAGCCCGATGACTTCGTAGTGGCCACTGGAACAGCGCATTCAGTCCGCGACTTCGTGCAGTTCTCCTTTGAGCACGTGGGGTTGGACTGGAAGAAGTATGTGAAGTACGACGAGCGGTACGAGCGCCCCACCGAGGTCGATGCCCTCATCGGAGATTCGTCGAAGGCGGAGAGCGTTCTTGGCTGGAAGGCCAAGGTATTGACACCTGAGCTAGCCACGCTCATGGTGGATGCAGATGTAGCTGCGCTGCACCTGAAGTGATGGTGACTGCACTACGTAGTTGGTGCACGACTCGTATCGGAGTCGTCCTGATTGGCGCTGCTCTGACGACCTTGTGTGCTTCGCAACGACTTGCTAATGGGCTTGGACGCGATTCCGCGTTAAGTGCTGCAGGTGTGTGGTCTGTTTTCATCGTGGCGGTGTGTACTTACGCGGCTTTGTTCTTTCTAGGGCTTGCACTTATTCAGCGGCTATCGTCGAAAGCGGCCAGTGCCCTCCTCATCGCCCTCATCGTGGGCCTCGGGATCGCCTTTGTCATCGTCTATCCGCTCCTAGGAGCTCCGACGAACGGATCAGGGTTCGGCGATCGCGATGATGCGCTGACCCTGATGGGCAAGGCTCTGTTTTCTGGCGAGAATCCGTTCACGGTTCGCACCTACTTGGGCGATCAGGTCTCGCCCTTGCTCGGTGCGGTCATTTTCGCGGCACCAGCGACAGTGATCGCGGGATCTGCGGCATGGATGAACCTGGTCTTGATCATCGCACTCGGTTACGTGGCGTGGAAGTTCCTGCCACCACGGATTGGTTTGGCGCTATCGCTGGTGGTGGTGACCAACGTGGGATTCCTTGAGGATTTCTTGCTGGGTGGCGATGCATTCCTGTATCCCTTGGCATTCGCCGCTGTGAGTTGGGCGCTTCTCACATCGAAGGTGAATCTGTCTAAACCTTTATTGGTGGGACTCGTTGTTGTTGGTGGTCTGTTGGGTGCCTCGCGAGCTAACACGTTGATTGTTGTGGTTGCGATCCTTGGGTACGTCGTCGTGAGCGGTTTTCGCACCAAGCACCGTTGGGCCGTCGTCTCCATGGCGTTAATCAGTGGGTGTCTAGGTGCACTGTCGTTGCAATGGGCCGGCGGATTGAACTCGTGGCCGTTCACTGGGGATGTGTCATCAAGCCTGCGGCAACTCTCAGCGGTGGTAACGGTCGTCATCTTGTTGGTGCTCGCCTCTCGCTGGCGCAAGCCAACTGATGTGGGCGCTGTTCAGCAGTGGGCGAGCACCGCTCCGTGGCTTGCCTTGTCGTTGCTCCCCCTTGTCGTTCAACCGTCTGCGTTGTTTCGCATGTGGGCTTATCTCGCGGTGGGGCTCCCCATCGCGGCACTAGCAGTGGGGCGATTCCTCAATCCTGACCACTCGGAATCAGCCACCGCAACCCGTGGCTGATCGGTACTGTTAGGACACTGCGCAGCGCATGGCTGTGGGTTCCCAATCGAGGTGACTGCTGTGGGCAAGGCGAGCCGAGCAAAAGCTGTTCGCCAGGGCGCCCCAGGTTCTGGGAAAAAATCAGGATCACCAGCGGGGAAAAAATCAGTTGCTACCACCTTGGCTCAGAAGCTGACGACTTGGCAGGCAACTCTTGGTCTGTTCGTCTTCCTGTTCGCCCTTTTTGCGGTGACTGCTGACTACAGCGGCGCCGAGCGCCCCAACGATGTTCACTGGTCGGCCATCGTGGGATGGAGTATCGCCAAACTTGGATCGCTGGACATGGAGAAGTTTCAGCTCACCCTCCTCAACGTTCGTACGTGGTTGTTTAATGTCGGTCCGCTTGAGTCGGGAAGTTGTTACTCAGGAAATGCAGTGATGCTGCCAGGCTCGCACTGCCGCTCCGATCGCTTTCCGGGCTCCATCTTGCTTTCAGTCCCGTTCTACTTTGTCTTTGGCACCACAAAAATCTTTGCCATCGCACCAGCGACTTTGTCGGCAGTAACAGCCTCAGCCGGTGCACTGACCTTTTTGTATCGGGCGATGTTGCGGATCGTCACACCCGCGGTCGCGCTGGGCTCGGTATTTCTCATGGCCTTCACCACCGGAATTTGGACGGTGGCTGCGAACCTGCCGTGGACGCACGCGGCCGTACTGCTTGGCTTGGGCATTGGTGTGT
>JBAXSF010000046.1:0-9548 GCA_037130835.1 Actinomycetes bacterium | reverse complement strand
AATACATCGCACGGGGCTTTGGTCCACAGCATCCAACTGATCCGGACCAGGAATGGCGCCATCGGGAGCCTGCACCGAACCAAGACCCACAACGTGACTCAAGATCGTCACGCCGAGAGCTTGGGCCAGGAATTGCCGAGCAAATTCACCAACGGCCACGCGAGCGGCGGTTTCGCGAGCGCTTGCACGTTCAAGGACCGGTCGGGCGTCATCGAATCCGTACTTTTGCATCCCTACCAAGTCGGCGTGACCGGGACGCGGACGCGTTAAGGGAGCGTTGCGGGCCTGAGCCGCTAGTTCGTCAGCATCTACAGGGTCAGCGGACATCACGGTGGTCCACTTCGGCCATTCACTATTGGCCACATCTACGGCGATGGGCCCACCCATCGTTAACCCATGACGAACACCGCCTTGGAAGGTGACGAGGTCCTTTTCAAAGGCCATCCGAGCGCCACGGCCATAGCCAAGTCGTCGACGAGCCAGCGCATTGGCCACCACATCAGTGGTGATCTCTACCCCTGCTGGCAGTCCTTCAAGGATGCCAACCAGGGCCGGTCCATGGGATTCCCCAGCCGTAATCCAACGCAACATATGTCTATCTTCCCACGCTCGGACGATTCATGAACCGTTGGGACACGCGGCCCAGACCACCCATTGCCGTGCCGTGAACCCACCGACACAGGGCAGGTTCTACTTCGACAGGGTGCGAACATCCCCGACGCACAGTGGCACCGACTGAGTACCAAACAAGACACCGGCACATTGTGTTCCGAAAATCCCGTACACCTTAAAGTCACTAGCGAAGGTTTCGCCCACCTTGGCGGTGTAGGACGTGCCGTCAACTTTCACAGTCGCCGAGGTCGGATCCAAAGACACCATCTCCAACGTCACTCCACCACTAGCGGCCGGCGGAGCAGCGGGAACCGAAATTGTTGGGGCGTCAACTTGCGAAGATCCAGCCTTGACCGGCGCAAACGGATTGCGACCGATGGTCACTCCCGGATCTGCTACAACTGCATCTGGCACGAGAGCAGGTGCAGCATTTGCCGCTGGTTGCCGTGCCGGAACCACGAGCCCAAGATCCTCACTGGAGGAAGAAGGAGCCAAAAAGAGGAAGTACACCCCAGCTAATACAGCAACAATCACCGCGCCGACAACGGCGATGATCAATGGTCGTCGACTGCTTTCTGGCTCTTCGTAACCAGAGGCAAAGTCAGCGACCGGCTCAGCGAGCGCAACATTTTTCGTCACCATGATGTGGACTCCTACTGGTTATTCGTCGCGGCGGCCGGACCACTATCGGTCGAGCCAGTCGGGGCTTGTGAAGTAGCTGCTGCTGCCTTGGGGGCCATAAAGGCCAAGGTGGACAACTCCATTTGCAAATCCGTGGACGCGGTAGACCCACCGGTCACCCCTACGGCACTGGCCAAGGACACGTTGACTTCTTGCACCGCCAAGGCCCGTTGCAGGGTCTCTAACCGGTTCAAGAAGGTCGTCAACTCGGTGTAGCTACCGATCACAGTGATCTTGATCGGGATCTGCTGCACGTTTGTCGCAGTTCCGGCGCCCGATGGCGTGGTACCGCTTGATGGTGCCGCGCCTGACGATCCACCCGCGGCGGAACTCTTTGCTTCAACCAGGGGCTGCGGGTTAGCCGGGGCAAGAGCCACCAACTCCACACCCGTTGACTTGGCCAAATCGGTCAGCGATCGAATCAATGAAGGCAAGTTCGGCGTGGTAGGAATTTGCTCACGAATGGTGTCCAAGACCGCTTGTTGTTTGGGCAAGTCCTGCTGCTGAGCCTTCAGGTTGGCGATCTTGGTCTGCAAGGATTGATTGGCAGCTTCCTGCGTTGCGGTTTGGTCCTTCAAGGCCGAAGCCTGACTGCGACGCGGCTGAACAAACAGGAGCATGCCGACGACCAAAACAACAAGGGCGACGAGTGCCGTTCCAATAGTCCACTGGCGAGACTTAGTCATTACTTACTCGCCTTCTGCGTGAACCGGCCGGACTTGGCTTCATCTGTCACCGTCACCGAGGCGGTAAAGGTCACCAGGTTCTTCGCGTCTGCACCGGTGGACTTCGTCGCGTTGGTGAAGTAAGGGTCGATGTACCCCTTTTGCTTAGCCAACGAATCCAAAAAGGTCGCGATGTTCTTGCTTGATGACGCCTGACCTTCAAAACTCACCGTGGCGATTCCGGTGGCCCCCAGTGCACTGGTGACCGGTGCTCCAGGGTCCTGGCGGATCGTCATGGATGTCAATCCCACGTTGCGCGGGATGGTCAAGCTCAAGTCGCCCAAATAGGTCGACCAGCGCACTTCATTGCCCATAGCTGAGCTCAATTGGGCTTGCGCGGATTGCACTTCGGCGAAAACCTTCGGAACATCGGTGAACTGACTCACCTGGTTTTGCAAACTCGTTCCGCTGGCTTGCGCATCGGCAAGTTCATTTTGGGCTGCGGAGACTTGGAAGCTGGCAACCACTGCAGCAAGAATGACCACGCCAAAGACACCGATGATGGAGGCGGCCATGATGCGCTTCATCTGGTCAAAGCGGGTGGCTTCAGCAATTTCTGGGGGAAGCAAGTTCACCCGCGGAATCAACACCGTCTGCGCATCTTCCTCACGACTCTTGGTCAAAGTGCTCATCAGGCCACCGCCATCGCGAGACCAACAGGAACGGCAGTCAAGGGCTCCAAGAATTGCAACTGTTCAGGACTCAAACCGGTGTCACCCAACTCCAGCGACGAGGTAGGCGCTCCCACGACGACGGGGATGCGCGTGGCTTGGGAAAGTCGATTGACTAGGCCAACCAATCGGCCGCCACCGCCGGTCAAGACCAGCTGAGAAATCGGGGCCGAGCCTGTTGATGCCAGGTAGTAGTCCAACGAACCGCGCACCTCGTCAACAAATGCCTGGCCACTGGAATCCATCACATGCATAAGAGATTCATCGACGCTGTCGCTGCTCCAATGGGCATCAGATGACAGGGATTGCTTCAAACTTTCGGCTTGTTCCATCGGAACACCCATGCGTTCGGCCACCGATTCGGTGATATCCGCACCACCCATGAGCAAGATGCGCACGAAACGCGGTACGCCGCCCTCGTGGATCACGATGTTGGTCACACGAGCACCAACATCAACGACGGCTTCGACTTCATTGACACCGTAGGAAGTCTGTGTAGACAGTGAGCGCAAGAGGGCAAAGGGAGTCAGGTCAACGGTTGATGGCGTCAGGCCGGCAGCTTGTACTGCCGTGACTGCACTCATGACCATGTCACGCGAAGCCGCTACCAACAAACCACGCACCATCGGAGCGCCCTGTTCATTGTGGAATTCCTCCACAGAGAGGAAGTCCAAAACTGCTTCATCAACCGGGATCGGGATAAACTCTTGAACTTGGAATGGCAACGACTGCTTCAGGTCCGCCGCTGGCATCCAGGGAAGCTCAACCTGGCGAACGATGACTTTGCCGTTAGCGACTCCGAGGACAACGGACTTACTAGAAAACTTTGAGTGCGCCCACAGGCGCTTGATCGCTGTTGCCACCGCATCGGTGTCGATGACTTCCCCATCACGGACACTGCCTTCGGGCAACTCCACTTGACCAAACTTTTCGAGGGTGAT
Organism: Actinomycetes bacterium; assembly: GCA_037130835.1. Taxonomy (GTDB): domain Bacteria; phylum Actinomycetota; class Actinomycetes; order UBA12327; family UBA12327; genus AcAMD-2. The sequence continues at coordinate 5,918 of JBAXSF010000046.1, read as the reverse complement.
GCCGTTTTTGCCAAACGACAATTCTGCTGCCCGAACACCGCTACTGCCGATGTCGAGCCCGATGGCGGTTTTCCCAGCCATGGTGACCCTCCTGCCCTGCCTCGCGTGATCCGCGATGGCGCTTACAGGAGTTTTCGGCTCGTTGAGCCCCTTCCTTAAGCCCAAAAGGGCTATCGGCTAGAGATTGAGCTGGTCGAGGTAAGCCTGAGCCAGGATTTCGCCCCAAAACACGGCTAAAAAGGCCCCTGCCAGCATGAAAGGCCCAAAGGGGATCTTGGATTTGCGCCCCGCCCGCCTGGCCAGCATTAAGCCTCCACCCACGAGTCCCCCGAGGGCAAACCCCAAGAATCCGCCGACAACCACGCTGCCCCAGCCTAAAAAGCCCAAATAGAGTCCCAAAACTCCAGCTAATTTCACATCCCCCCAGCCCATTCCAGCCGGCTTAACGAGCACAAGCAGGAAGTAGAAGGCATACAGGGACAGGCCGCCCAAAACTGTACGGATCAGCACTACCGGCGTTCCTTCAACCACAGCGCCGACACCCAGAAGCACCAAGGCCACTACATAGGAAGGAACCACGATGACATCGGGGAGGCGTCGTACATCAAGGTCAATCATGGCTAGCGCCACACCAATCGCGCCCAAATACAAAAATGCTGGAAGTGCAGCGGACCAACCAAAGTGCCAAGCAAACAATGCAAAGACGACTGCAGTGAGCAATTCCACGATCGGATAGCGGTAACTAATCGACATCGAACAGGTTCGACACTTGCCGCGCAGGATCAACCAGCTCAAAACAGGAATGTTGTCGAGCGGTGAGATCTCGGTTTGGCACCCAGGGCACCGCGATCGTGGCGACACAATCGATTCGCCGGCCGGAACCCGCGCAATCACGACATTGAGGAAGGACCCCACGAGCAAACCCAAAAGGGCACACGCGGCGATCAACAATGCGGTCACCTTCGCACGCTATCGGAACTTCGGGGCGATGGAGTGGAGGCTGTGGACTAGTAGGTGGACTTGATTTCACCGGTAGTGCGCCCCGACCACACGGCATTGGTCCACTGGGGGAAATACGGCGGAGCCTGAAAACGCAAGCGTGAGTCATACCGGTAGTTCTTCAAATACCCGGTGCTCGAACCGGTTCCGACGATGCCACGCCACTTCTGGGCGATGGATCCGTAAACGTTCAGGGTCCCGAGCTGGGCCCCCTTGTCGTAGGACTGCACCCAGAAGCTGCGCTGAAGTGTCTGTACCGAGGCATAGACGTAGCGACTCGTGGACGAGGAATCAATATTGGCCCAGGCGGTGCACGACCCACTATAGGTGGCAGTGCACTTCACGGGGTGCTCGACAACGACCGAGTTTGCGGCGACCAAGCCGGTCACGCTCGTGCCAGAGGGAGTAGCTCCCGCTGACACACCATCAAGGAGCAGGTCGCCAGTCACTACGACGTTGTTCTGCGCGGCTATCGAGATGCGACCCTTGACCGTTCCTTCCACGTAAACGTTGCCGTTTCCACAGTAAAAGGTTGAGATGTCGATATTGATGTCCCCTGTTACTGGCAGACCATCGCCCACCTGACCCACGGTGCACTTGGCTTGGCTCGTCCAGTTTTTGACGTAAATAATCTTGTCAGTCGGCACAGGGACCGTGACCGAACCAGATCCAGTGAACGTGCCACAACTGCTTCCATCGTTACTCGTCGTCGTTCCGGCGCTGCGCGTACTCCACACGGTCATGGTGCCATCGGCGTTGAAACGAATGCGGGTATCACCGGTGTATTGACAACCTGGGTAAGTAGAGAAATTCGTTGCATTGTCGGGCAAATTCAGCACATCCGCATAGCTGGCTTTAGTGCCGTTGAGGTTGGGAGTTCCCGAACCACGGCGGCAGTTGGTCACGCTGTATGGCGTGGTCTTGCAGGTGGGTTCCGACGTTTCATAGCCCTGCAAGAACGATGTGGTGCCGTTGATCAACGGAGTATCGTTGAAGTGCACCTTCCCATCCAAGGTGTCGCCGGTCACGAATTGGATCTCGACACAACTATCAGCACTGGTACGACCATTCCACCAGTACTTAGCCGCTGCCGGTCCGGTCGATCCACAGTCAGCATTGGGTGCCCCAGATGGGTACACGGTCGTATTAGACGGGTCTGCAGTTTCAAAGTCGGTGTAATACAAAAAGTCGGTCGATCCACCACGCGTGACCAAGACCTGAATAGTGCGCTTAGAAGCGCCCACCTTGCCAGTTGATGTCAGACGAACCGCACCTTGGCTGAAGATCACCGATGAGTCCGCGTCGTAGTGGAATTGGCCTGCGGTGGTGTCGCTGGCGCTGACGTTTTGCCATCCCACAGCCGTTGAGCCCGTCCAGTTACACGTGTTTGTCCCTGCGTTCGGGCCACGCATGGCAATGTTGGTGCAGTCAATATTTTGCCAGTAATTGTCATTGGCATTGAGCTTGGACACGTAGTCGTCGACGCCTGATTGAGCCGCCGCCAAAGCCGCGTTCCAGTTTTGGTCCGCGCGCGCTTGGGGTTCCACTGCGTTGGCATAGCCAAAGGTGGCCGCCAGCAACAAACTCAAAACAACAATCGCACCCATCACCATGATCATGGCGATACCTTCGTCGGATTGCGCCTTGCGGCTGTTGATGCGTTGATCAACACCCGCGCCGAACGCTTTAATCAATCGCAGAATCATCATGGCGTTGGCACCGCCGTTTGTTGCACTGCATCAGCATTAGGCAACGTCACGCGCTGCGTGAAGGTTGTTGCAGACACTTGTGCACTGCTGGAGATGTTCACGATGATGTCAATCGAGTCCACGCGAGGTAAGTCCGTGCTGGCCAGAGGTAGCGTAGAGAACGTGTTATTTGACGCGTCGTAGTACGTGAACATCGTCTTGGTGAGCGAAACGCCACGAGCCAGGACTCGGCTGGTCACTGTGCACCCAGGGCCAGGCGTGCAGTACTGGTAGTTGTAATCAGTGGCAGCGTGGGCATTGGGGGCCTGCAACGTTTCAGTCAGGACGCCTGAGTTGTCCACCGTGTAGCTGACGCGACTAGGCCCCAAGATATTGGCCGGGTTGTTGATGTTGGCGTAGAACTGGACGCTGCGCGCATTGCCTTGTAGGAAAGCGGCCTGATCGCAGCCGATGCAGGTGGCATTGAGCTGTGAGGGGCGCACGGCAGTGCGCAAGGTCTTGGACATGGACTCCATCGCCACTTTGCCCTGCTGAATCTGGTCGAGTCGCGCTGAGTTGCCATTGACGTTCTTTTGAGCGGCAATGATCACGGTCATCACCATGGCCAACACACCGGAAAGGATTGCAATCACCACGACCATTTCGATCAGGGTGACGCCTTCGTCAGATCGCTTGAGGCGACGCATCACGCGGCACTCACCCCCACCGTCACAGCAGCGGCTCCAGGAAGCAGGACCGGGGTGTTGGGCCACGAACCGACTGCAGTCTTGCCCGTCACTTTCAGAGTCCAACTTCCCGCGGGAAGCGACGTCTGGAGTTGGCCTGAAGAGTTCGTTACACCGAGAGTCAGGGGGTTCTCAGTGGCAACGCACGAGATAGTCGACAGCGGAGTGGCCGTCACTGTTGCTGCAGCGATAGCGCTACCGGTTGATGTAGTCACGTTTACTCGCACAGGAGCCAACTGCGTAGTGGTCGACGCGCTGCCGTTACCGGGCACCACCACCGCTAAAGCTCGCGAACCTCCCGCTGCTGCCGGGTCGCTTTGACCGCATGATCCGGCCCACAGCGTGTACCCATCAGAGAACGGCCACAACGTGGTGATCGTTGCGTTGCCACCAGTACCAATGTCCTTGATCTGAGTTCCCGATGGCTGCAATCCAGTGTTTCCCAAAGTGACACTGCGCAATCCTGTGGGAAGCGCATAACCCGACGTGGTGGTCAGGTTGAGCTGCAGGCTTCCTGCGCGGTCGTAGTTGAAGGTCAAACGTGAAATCGACGATGCGGAAGTCGTCACAGACTTGCTGGGATTCGCAGCTCCATAGAAATCCACCCATCCCGATGAGTTAAGCGATGCCGTGTACGTGCCAGTCGTAGCGACGGCAACCGTGGCACAGCCGTCTTCAGCCGTGGTTGCCGTGTAGGTGCCACCGTTTCCAGAAACGGTGACGGGAACGTCTTCCTTGCCCAATCCATTCGAGCCGAGGACCTTGACAGCGACGAAAGACGTTGAGGATGCGAGCACGCCTTTGGGCGGTGTCAAAAGCGTGTTTGACTCGATGGGCTTGACCTGCCCCATGTACGGCCACGTGACTTTGACGTTTACGGCCAACGTTGGGTACGTGACGCCCGAACCACCATCGCAAGGACTTTGTCCCGTTCCTGCCGGCAACCATTCGGCACGTCGAAAAACGGTGTACGGAACCGAGTCAACGACAAGCGGACTTCCTGCGGTACCACCGGGGAGCGGGTAGCCATTGGTGACGTCAAGGTCGGCGGCAATCGTGATGGGGCCAGTGCTTGATGCGTTGAAAACGTTGCGAGCGATTTCAAGTTCGCGTGAGGCCAAGTTGGCGGCAGCAACGCGGTCCTTGTTGAGTCGAGTCTTTTGACCGACGGAAACAAATCCTGCGGTGATCCCTGCCATGGCAATAGCAAAAATCACGATCGCCATCATCAACTCGATCAAGGACACCCCAGCATCATCCGTCAGCAGAGCGCGCTGGCGGATGGCGTGGGATCGAGGACGGAAGCGTTCCATGGGGAAGTTGTCGTCATTTTGTGCCTGATTCTTGAGCCTTTTTCGCCTCGGATCTGAGCTTTCTACCCGCAGATCTGCCCAGAAACCAGAAAAGCGATCCCCCAAGGAGATCGCATCTGGACTACGTCTGTGGCTGCGTGTGTGGGGCTGGGTGTGGGGGTTTAGCCCGTCAGGGAACTACCAGCGCTTCCGCCAGGTGTGGTCCCGGAGTTGGTGGTCGGACATGAGGTCGTTGAACTGCCCAGCAATCCCCCAGCCTGACTGTCGTAATACCACGTCGTTGGAGACCCGGCATGCTTTGCAGACAGGCAGTAGCCGGTGCTAGCTACTCGATACACCACGGTGATCGTGACGTTCTTGCTAGGCGTGATGCCAAAACCTTGGGCTTGCAGATCCGCGATGTCTCCATAGCTGGAACTGCTGCCCAGATAGGCCTCTTGAAAAACAGCCACGGTGCGCAGCCCGGATTTGGCGGAGGCATCGAATGCCTTGCGCTTTTGAGAGACAAACAGTGGAAGTGCAATGGCGGCAAGAATCCCGATGATGATGATGACTACCAAGAGCTCGATGAGCGTAAAGCCTCGGTCATCGCGCGAGGGAGTAAGCCGCTGAGCGAAACGTGTCAGACCATCGGACTGAGGCGCCTGGGGAAGGTGCTTCACGGGGTTTCTCCTTTCTAGCTTTCTAGCTCGGGTGGTGCGTGATGGAGCTTTGTTGGTAAGACGCCCGATGGGGCCCGTCCGTGGTTAGGACGGGCCCCATGAGGACTGTCTTAGTTAGTGATTAGGCACAGGCCGTTACGAGGCCGCCGGCATCACTGTCGTAGTACCAGATGGCACTGGTGTTGGAGCTGATTGCCTTGAGGCAATACGAGCCGGCAACAACGCCAGTTCCGACGGCAACGTTGGAAATGGTGTTCGAAGCTGAAACCTTGACGGTGGCAGTTCCGACGGTAACAACCTGGGCAGCCTGCGTTGGCGCGGCATAAGCCTGGTTGTCGACGAAGTAGGTCTCCATCTCATTAGCGACTGAACGAAGGTCCGACTTCATGGACGCTTCAGTTGCCTTCTTGCGCTGGTTGAGGAAGACGGGAATAGCGATGGCAGCAAGAATGCCGATGATGATGATGACCACCAGGAGCTCGATCAGGGTAAAGCCCTGGTCCTTCTCCT
>JBAXSF010000045.1:0-9714 GCA_037130835.1 Actinomycetes bacterium | reverse complement strand
CGACCGCGAGACTTCAAGGCCCGAATCTGGCCTTCGCGCAAAGACAACAACGCTAGCTCAGAGGCAACGAACAGTCCTCCGACGATCATCAAAATCAGGACGAGGAGGACGCTGACCAACACAGGGTTCACGGGACTACATTCCCACAGATCGCACTACTGACCAAATGTGGCGATTACGGGCGCGTGGTCTGACCAACGCGTGTCGTAACTTGGCGCGCGACCCACCACCACTTCGCGACATTGTGCCGCAAGGCCTTTGGTCGCTATGAGGTAATCGATGCGCCAACCGGCGTCGTTATCAAACGCCTGACCGCGCCACGACCACCACGTGTAGGGGCCGGCCACCTCACCAGCGAAGCGTCGATGCACGTCCACCCAGCGATCACGTGCAAACCAGGTGTCAAAGTGTGCGCGTTCATCCGCAAGAAATCCGGCCTTCTTGAGGTTGCCCTTCCAATTCTTAATGTCGAGCTCGGTGTGGCCCACATTAAAGTCACCGGTCACGATGACCTGCCGCTTCGTTCGGCTCGCACGCGTGGCCAACGCCGCAAGTCGAGCATCCATAGCATCAAGGAAGCGATACTTCTCGGCTTGCTTGAGTGGTTTGTCCGCATCACCGGTGGGCACATAGACCGAAACAACCGTGAGCGGGCCCACCGGTGAATCAAGGTCAACTTCGATCCATCGTCCCTGGTGATCAAACTCTTCGCTGTTAAAACCCACGCGCACAGCACTGGGTTGTTCACGCGAAAGCACGGCGACCCCGCTTCGGCCTAACTCTGACGCAGGGCTGTGCGAAACATGCCAACGAGCAAATGCACTTCCCGCGATGGCTTCGTGCAGCTGCTCATGCGTGGCCCGCACTTCCTGCAAGCACATGACATCTACCCCAGCCGATTCCAGCCACTCGACACCACCATTTTTCTTGGTGGCTCGAATACCGTTCACGTTGACCGTGAGGACCTTAAACATCGACGAATCTGAAGACTTAATGACTACTTAGCCATGGCCTTTTGCAGGTTTTCGTCAATGGATGCCAAAAATTCCTGCGTCGTTTGGAACGGCTGGTCCGCACTGATCAAAAGCGCCAAGTCCTTGGTCATCTTGCCCGACTCGACGGTTTCAATGCAGACGCGCTCGAGAGTCTGAGCAAACTCGCTGACTTCGGGGGTGCCGTCCATGCGACCGCGGTAGTCCAGGCCACGCGTCCACGCGAAGATGGATGCGATCGGGTTGGTGGACGTGGGCTTGCCCTGCTGGTGTTGACGGTAGTGACGCGTCACCGTGCCGTGAGCGGCTTCAGCTTCAACCGTCTTGCCGTCCGGAGTCATCAACACCGAAGTCATCAATCCCAACGAACCAAATCCCTGGGCAACGGTGTCTGACTGCACGTCACCGTCGTAGTTCTTGCAAGCCCACACGTAGCCGCCTTCCCACTTCATGGCGCACGCGACCATGTCGTCGATCAAACGGTGCTCGTAGGTCAACCCAGCCTTGTCAAAGTCAGCCTTGAACTCAGCGTCAAAAACTTCAGCGAACAAGTCCTTGAATCGACCGTCATAGGCCTTCATGATCGTGTTCTTGGTGGACAGGTACACCGGAACGCCACGGTCCAATCCATAACGCATGGATGCGCGGGCGAAGTCGCGGATCGAGTCGTCAAGGTTGTACATCGCCATGGCCACGCCACCGCTGGGGAAGTCATAGACGTCGAGCTCCATGGGCTCGCCACCATCGGTGGGCGTGTAAGTCAAAGTCAATGAGCCAGGACCGGGAATCACCGTGTCAGTGGCACGGTACTGGTCACCAAAGGCGTGACGGCCAATGATGATCGGCTTAGTCCAACCAGGAACCAATCGAGGAATGTTGGAAATCACGATGGGTTCGCGGAAGATCACACCACCGAGGATGTTGCGGATGGTGCCGTTGGGCGACTTCCACATCTTCTTGAGACCAAACTCCTCGACGCGCTCTTCATCGGGAGTGATAGTCGCGCACTTAACGGCCACGCCGTAAAGCTTGGTGGCTTCAGCAGAGTCAATGGTGACCTGGTCATCGGTTGCATCGCGGTTCTCAATGCTCAAGTCAAAGTACTTCAGATCAATATCGAGGTAAGGAAGGATCAACTGCTCTTTAATAAACGACCAGATGATGCGCGTCATCTCGTCGCCATCCATCTCAACGACAGGGTTCTTTACTTTGATCTTGCTCATGAGCAGGTGTCCTTAAGGGTGAGCGATGATAAAAATTAGATCAAGCCAAGTTCAACAACAGCGGCACGTTCTTCCAACAGTTCAGCGTTTGATGCATCAATGCGAGCCTGCGAGAAGTCGTTGACTTCTAGGCCCTGAACCACTTGCCACTGCCCGCCCACTGAACGAACAGGGAACGAGGTGATGATGCCTTCCGGAACGCCGTATGAACCGTCAGAGGCAATGGCGGCCGAAGTCCAGGAGTCAGCCGGAGTGCCATTGACCCAGTCGTAAATGTGGTCCACAGCTGCGTTCGCGGCAGAGGCTGCTGACGATGCGCCCCGAGCTTCGATGATTGCGGCACCGCGCTTCGCAACGGTGGGAATAAAGTCGTTTTCCAACCATGCCTGGTCGTTGATGACTTCGGCAGCGGGCTTGCCGTTGATCGTGGCGTGGAAGATGTCGGGGTACTGGGTTGCCGAGTGGTTGCCCCAGATTGACAGGTTCTTGATGTCGTTAATCGACACGCCTGCCTTCTTGGCCAACTGTGACAGTGCGCGGTTGTGGTCCAAGCGCGTCATGGCTGTGAAGCGTGAGTTGGGGACATCAGGTGCATGGGAAGCGGCGATCAAGGCGTTCGTGTTAGCGGGGTTACCCACAACGAGCACGCGAATGTCATCAGCGGCGCCAGCGTTGATGGCCTCACCTTGTGGCTTGAAGATTCCACCGTTGGCCTCAAGCAGGTCGCCGCGCTCCATGCCGGCCGTACGCGGACGTGCACCGACAAGCAACGCGACATTGGCGCCATCAAAGGCTGCGCGGGCGTCATCAAAGATGTCAATGCCAGTCAACTGCGGGAACGCGCAGTCATCGAGTTCCATGGCCGTACCCTCGGCTGCCTTCAGCGCTGGGGTGATTTCCAGCAAACGCAAGCGCACTGGAACATCGGGGCCGAGCAACTGGCCTGAGGCGATGCGGAACAACAATGCATAGCCGATTTGACCTGCAGCACCGGTGACAGTGACATTGACGGGGGTCTGTGACGCCATGAACAACCGCTCTCTTCCTGGCCTCACGCGCGCGATAGTGCAACGGCAAGGCTCACATCTGGGGATTGTTAGGGCTCGAAAAATGCCCTAACTACACGCCGAAATCTAGCCGAAGCGCAGCCGCTTGAAGTCAGCGGGTCTTGGCCCGCCTACGCCTGTCCGGCGAGCGCTGCTTCGGCTGCTTCCACCACGTTGGTCAGCAACATGGCTCGGGTCATAGGTCCTACGCCACCGGGGTTTGGCGACAAGAAGCCAGCCACGACAGAGCAGTCAGTGTCTACGTCGCCGACAAGGCCGTTTTCGGTGCGGGTGATCCCCACATCAATCACGGCACTGCCGGGATTGACCATCATCGGGGTGATCAGATTCGGTACGCCGGCCGCTGCAATCACAATGTCGGCGCGCTCAACGTGAGCGGCCAAGTCCTTCGTGCCCGTGTGGCACAAGGTAACCGTGGCGTTTTCGCTGCGGCGGGTCAGGAGCAAGCCCAACGAGCGGCCGACCGTGATGCCGCGACCAATCACGACAACTTCGGCTCCGTCGATCGGAACGTGGTATCGACGCATCAATTCCAAGATCCCACGGGGAGTGCAGGGCAACGGTGCATCAATGCCAAGAACGAGGCGACCGAGGTTCACTGGGTGAAGGCCGTCCGCATCCTTGTCCGGATCAATCAATTCAAGAACGCGATTGGCATCCAAGCCGGCCGGCAGCGGCAACTGCACAATGAATCCAGTACAGGTCGCATCATCATTGAGTTGACGAACAGCTGCTTCGACTTCGTCTTGGGTGGCGGTAGCGGGCAAGTCAATGCGAATGGATTCGATGCCCACTTCAGCACAATCGCGGTGCTTGCCCGCGACATACGACTGAGACCCGGGATCATCGCCGACCAAAATCGTGCCCAGCCCCGGGGCAATACCGGCCGCCTTGAGCACATCGACGCGCTTTGCGAGCTCAGCCTTAATCGTGGCTGCGGTCGCCTTTCCATCCATTGTGATTGATGCCATGGCGTGAGTATGCCTCACCCACAAACAGTGAGTGGAATCGGTCTTGAACTAGACCTAGGCGGACTGGCGTCGCGACCGCACCCCGTCCAGGCGACCCGACCCCACAATGACGGCGACAAAGGTCAGGGCCACGCCCAATGCCTCCACTCCATTAAACACGCGTCCTGGCGTGGGGATGAAGATGTCGAGGATGACTGCGCCAAAGAGTTGGCCGGCAATCGAAGTCAACGTGAGGAGCAACACTCCGAGGGTGCGCACGAGCCGAGCAGCAACGGCAACAAAGATCGCACCGATAAGCCCACCGACATAGAGATAGGGCTTCTCAATGGGCGACGGAGCGCCGCTGAAGTCCACCTGGCGAATAAACGTCAAGCTCCACAACATGATGCCACCAACGGAAAAGTTCATCCACGCTGCAGCAATCGGGCTTCCGGTAGCCATCGCCACACGACCGTTGAAGGCTTGCTGGGCGGACACCAAAGTTCCAGCAAACAAACAAACAAAGACCGCAACTGGCTGGAAGGCGATCGTATTCGAAAAGGGATTGACCGCTACCACGACCGCCACAACCGAAATCACACTGGCGACTACTCGAGATCGGCTGGGATGGAGGCGACCGCTGGGGCCCAGTCCTAGTCGGTCCACTTCAAGACTGGACGTGGTTTGACCGGCAACCAAGGCCACCGTAAAAAGTGAAACACCCAATACCGGAACCGCAAACCCTTGCGATGCGACCAGCGTTGCCCCACCGAGGCCACCTAAAAGCAACCACCAGCGCAACTGCCCAGCCCGCAGTAATGACGGAATGGCGCGTAAGCCCGCGCGGTTTTGTGCACTCGTAAACAGCAAAACGGTGATGATGACCCAGCCCAGAATGAAACCCAGAGCGGCACCACCAATAGCATCGCCAACATCTCGTGCAAGAGTTGCATTCGCCCGACCTTGGATGGAAACCAAGAAACCGATAGCCGCACCAGTCGCGATAGCGATGGTGTTGGTGGGTTTGCGCCGACGACCTTTAGCCACGGCTCAATCCGGTTGCTGTCTCAGTGGAAGAAATGGCGGGTCCCGGTGAAATACATCGCCACCCCGTGCGCAATCGCCGTGTCAATGACTTCTTGATCGCGTACTGATCCGCCTGGCTGCACCACTGCGCGCACTCCGGCCTCGATCAGCACTTCCAAGCCGTCGGGGAAGGGGAAGAAGGCGTCCGACGCCGCGACACTCCCCTTGGCACGTTCATCACCGGCTCGCCACACGGACAAACGAGCTGAGTCCACGCGGTTGACCTGACCCATGCCGACGCCAACAGTGGCTCCGCCCTTGGCCAACACGATCGCGTTGGACTTTGCCGCACGACTGGCTCGCCAAGCGAACACCAAGTCAGCAAACGTCGCATCGTCAACAGGATCACCGGTTGCGAGCACCCACGTTGTTGGGTCATCTCCTGGTGCATCGACACCGTCGGCCACCTGCACCAACAAGCCGCCACTGACCGGGCGCGTTTCAATCGTCGACCGTGCCTCGACCGCAGCACACTTGAGCAGTCGAAGGTTCTTCTTCTCCGTCAAGATCGCCAAGGCGTCAGCATCAAAGTCTGGGGCCACGACCACTTCGGTAAAGATGTCAGCAATCTGCTCAGCGGCCTGCTTGGTGATGGGGCGGTTGGCAGCAATGACTCCGCCAAAGGCAGAAACTGGATCGCATTCATTAGCCAAGCGATGTGCGGTTGCAATATCAGCCCCAACAGCAATGCCACACGGGTTCGCGTGCTTGATGATGGCTACGGCTGGTTCGGAGTGGTCGTAGGCCGCACGACGGGCTGCGTCCGCGTCAACGTAGTTGTTGTAGGACATTTCCTTGCCATGCAACTGCTCTGCTTGGGCAATCCCCTGACCCGGTCCGGCCGAGAAGCGGTACAGCGCGGCAGCCTGGTGCGGATTTTCGCCATAACGCAGGACATCGGCTCGCTCAAAGGTGCGGCCCATAAATTCAGGGAACGCCTGATCATCGGCTGGTGCGTACTCACTGGAGAACCACGATGCCACGGCAACGTCATAGCTTGCGGTGTGTGCAAAGGCCTCAGCAGCCAAGCGCTTGCGCTGGGCCAATTCGAATCCACCAGAAGCCAGAGCCGCTTCTACATCTGTGTACCGCGCCGGATCAACGACCACGGCAACACTGGGGTGATTCTTTGCTGCCGCGCGCACCATCGTCGGACCACCAATATCAATTTGCTCCACACACTCATCGTGATCGGCGCCCGATTCGACAGTGGCACTGAAGGGATAGAGGTTCACCACTACCAAGTCAAAGGGCTCAACGTCGAGAGTCTTCAACTGCTCAACATGAGAATCCAGTCGACGGTCAGCCAAGATCCCGGCATGCACGCGCGGGTGCAAAGTCTTAACGCGTCCATCCAGGCATTCAGGGAAGCCGGTTAAGTCGCTGACCTGGGTCACCGCAACCCCAGCTGCGGCAATAGTTGCTGCCGTTGAGCCCGTGGACACAATCTCCACTCCCGCCTGACCCAGTGCCTTGGCGAGTTCAACCAAGCCGGTCTTGTCATAAACACTGACTAACGCTCGACGAATCGGGAGCTTGCTCACGAAAAAACGACCTCTCTACCTTCAATGGACCAACCAGAACGACACAACTGACGAACAACCTGTACCAAAAGTTCGCGCTCAACGACTTTGATGCGCTCATGGAGCGATTCCACATTGTCACCAGCCTCAACTAACACGCTGCGCTGTTCAATGACCGGTCCGGTGTCCACGCCCTCATCAACAAAGTGCACGGTGCAACCGGTTTCCGCTACCCCAGCCGCCAGAGCATCAGCCACTGCATGCGCGCCCGGGAAACTGGGTAGCAACGCGGGGTGCGTATTGATCACGCTGAACTGATCAAGCACGTGGCTGCCCAAGATCTTCATAAATCCGGCGCTGACAACCAAATCTGGTTCGTGTTCAGCAATGGCAAGGGCTAGCGCACTGTCCCAATCCGCGCGCGAAGAAAAATCCTCGACTGGCACAACAAAAATAGGAATGGCCTCGGCTTCAGCCCGGCGCAAACCTTCAATGCCATAGCGATCAGCGCCAACGGCGACGATGTCAATATCGGCGAAGTCTTCAGCATCAATTAACGCCTGCAAATTGGTGCCGCCACCAGAAACCAGGACCACCAAACGCGCAGGCGATTGCGGGGTGGTTGGAATGCTCACGCGTTCAGCCTACCGAGCCACCACAGGTGCTAACCGATCACCTAAAGGTGATCCTTAGTCCACCGTGCGTTGTCGCTGCTGAGCCACGACCCACGCTGAGGCTGAAGCGACGACACCGAAAGTAAAGATCGCAAAGAACGCCACAGGAATCACTTGAGGGCCCACCTGTGACAAGCGACCACCACCGAGGGATCCACCAGAGAGCCCGGTCAAGATGGCTAACGCCACACCTGCCACAACACCGGAGACCGCACCCCATCCCGCACTGGCTTCCGCACTGTCGTGCACTGTGCCGCGAGCCACGAACCAGCCCATCACCATGGCTGCCACCAGCGGGATTAACAACACGGCGGCCGCGGCCAGTGGCGGAGTGCCATTGGCTGGGATGGCAGGAACCAAAGGAAAGACCGGCAAGGCTCCGGTTTGCGTCGTACTAGCCGCGACTTGGGTGCCCGTGCCCATCAGGAATCCCGGCCCCAGCGCAAAGCTTGCGCTCCATACCGCGATGTTGGGCAAGTACAACAAACTAATAATCGTCAACAACAACCCACCGACAACACCAGTGCCGAGAAGAGTGAAACTGCCGGAGACTTCGTCAAGATGAAATCCCAGAGCCACGGCTGCAAGAAGCGATGAAAGCGCCAGGATTGCTACCACGCCGATTGACGCGGCCTTCGCGATGAGTTGCACACGAGCATCAACGCGGTCTTTGAGCGACAGCTTTTGCTCGCGAGCAATCGCCATGCCAACGGTGACAAAACCCAAGAGCCCGGTGGTGATCAAGACCTTCCACCACGCACTACTCACGGACGAGGTAGATACCCACGCATTAACGATCACATTGAATAGCGCGTACGCACCGGCGGTCGAGAGTGCCAAGACCAGGGCATCGGCAGTGGACGTTGGTGTGGCCGCGCGCGCAGCCCACCGGCCGGCCAAATACAACAACGTGATGGGAAGGACGAGCAGGCCTAACGGTAAAACGCTGACATTCACGCCAGCCAAGATGACCGGCACATGATGCGCTGCGATCCAGATGTGGCCGGTTGAGCGCAGCGCCTCGGCAAAGGCGGCTGCTGGCCCCGACGAAAACGCCCACCCCAACAAAACCGGCACCACAATGATGACCAGGCCCATCACGATGCACCAGGCGGCAGCAATAGCTGACGTCGTGGCGACAGAGCGCGGGTCGACCTCGCCCTCGTGGTTGCTTCGCGTTAAACGCGAGAGCAGCGGGAGTTTGGTCACCCTGTGATCTTGGCAGGCGAAGACTTAAACAAACGCAATCGCAACGCAGAAGGGGTTAGAGCTTTTCGACAATCTCGCGCATGATGCGAGCGGCCTCCGAGGGCGTCTTGCCAACGCGAACGCCGACAGCCTCAAGCGCCTCTTGCTTGGCCTGGGCAGTACCCGACGATCCAGAAACAATCGCACCGGCGTGACCCATGGTCTTGCCTTCCGGAGCGGTAAAGCCCGCGACATAACCCACCACGGGCTTGGTGACGTTGTCCTTGATAAACGCCGCGGCGCGCTCTTCAGCATCGCCACCGATTTCACCGATCATGACGATCGCATCGGTTTCGGGATCGTCTTGGAACGCACGCAACGCATCAATGTGCGTGGTGCCAATGATGGGGTCGCCACCAATTCCAACGGCGGAAGAAAAACCAAGGTCGCGCAATTCATACATCATTTGGTAGGTCAAAGTTCCGGACTTGCTGACCAGGCCAATACGACCAGCCTTCGTGATGTCCCCAGGGATGATGCCTGCGTTGGATTTCCCAGGACTGATCAAGCCTGGGCAGTTCGGACCAATCACCCGCGTCGTTCCTGCATTTTGCGCATACTGGAAAAACTCGGCCGTGTCAGCGACGGGTACGCCTTCGGTGATGACGACAACCAATGGCACACCGGCATCAACGGCTTCGATCACGGCGCCCTTGGTAAAGCGTGGCGGAACAAAGACCACCGAAACGTCGGCGCCAGTGGCAGCCACTGCATCGCCAACGGAGTTGAAGACGGGAATGCCGTCGACCTCTTGACCACCCTTGCCGGGGGTCACACCAGCAACGATCTTGGTGCCGGATTCGACCATGCGGCGGGTGTGCTTGGTGCCTTCACCGCCGGTGATGCCTTGAACCAAGACCTTGCTGTTTTCCGTAATAAAGATTGCCATTGTCTACAAGTCCCTTACTTCGCAGCCAGTTGAGCCGCGCGACGTGCGGCTCCGTCCATGGT
>JBAXSF010000044.1:0-9728 GCA_037130835.1 Actinomycetes bacterium | reverse complement strand
TCACCGAGTGCACGGGTGGCGCTGAGGGCTTGAAGGATCACGATCTGGGTTCGCGGTACGAGACCGCGTGCGATCCTCGATTGAATCGGCAGCAGGCGTTGGAACTGTCGTTCCTTGCTGCTGAAATGCTCGCGCCTGTTTCCTAAGCGCGCCTACATCTCCAGTCGTTGAATAGCGGCGTCTTCGGCATGCCGCGGCCCAAGTTCAACCAGGTACATCGCGGCCAGCACGCAGGTCGCACCAATGACAATACGCACGGTTATGGGTTCGTCGATAAACAACACTGCAAATAATGTGGCAAATACTGGTTCCATGGTCATCACCACTGCGGCTCTCGTAGGGCTGATCACTGACTGCGCCCAGGTTTGAACGAAGAAGGCAATCGCCGTGGCAAAGATGGCCAAGAAGATGACGGCCAGCCAGTTGGACTTGCTCTGGGGTAGTTCAAACCCGTCCAAGCACCCCAAGGCTGAACACACCACGCTGACTACACCCAGTTGGATCACGGCCAAGCCGTAAGCACTTTCTCGAGTGGACCAGCGGCCAAGGTTGACGATGTGCAGGGCGAAGGCGATGGCCCCAAACAAGGTGAGAATCTCGCCGAACCCGATTGACCAGCCGCGCAAACTTAAGAAGGCCAGGCCAACGACGGCCAAGGCCACTCCCACCCAGGTCAGTGGCTCAATGGCTCTACGCATCAGCACCCAAGCAGCGATGGGCGTAAAGACCACGAACAAGCCAGTGATGAAGGCGGAGATTGTCGGGGTTGTCCGCGCGAGTCCAAAAGTTTGGAGTAGGAAGCCCGCGGTTAAGAACAATCCCAGCATCAGTCCATGACCGCGTTGTTCCTTGGTCAAGTGGGATAGAGCCCGCGGGCGAATAACAAACATCAACACCGCTGCGATACCAAAGCGCAGTCCAAGAAAATCAGTGATGGGGACTTCGCGAGTAACTTGTTGAACTACAACGAAAGTGGATCCCCATATGACGGTGACTACCAAAAGTGCGCCTTGGGCTCGCAGCGCGGAGCCAGCGGTGGTGGCAGTCATGAACTAGAAGACATCAACCACGATGGTCGAGCCCTTGGGTCGCGAACTTCCAGCTCCTGGAACTTGCTGCACCACGATGTTGCCCCCACCGGGAATGTTGGTGCGCACGCTGATCTTGAATCCTGCCGCGCTGAGGATGCTGGTGGCTTGCGACAAGCTCTTGCTCACAATGTTGGGTACAGCGACCAGCGGTGGACCGTTGGAGACCACGAGTTTGAGTGTGCTGTCCCGAGCTGCTGTTCCAGACGAGGGGCTTTGACTGATGACTACGCCCTTGGCAACGGATTCGGAGTACTGCAAAGTCACTGCCGGCTTGAAGCCTGCCTTTGATACGGCACTTTGGGCTGCACTAGAAGTTTGACCGGTGACGTTGGGGACCTTCAAGATTTCCGGACCTTGAGAAACGATGAGATTAACCACGGTGTCGCGCTTGACGCTGCTGCCAGCCTTGGGCGAGGTGCTCACAACCAGTCCTTTGCCCACTGTGCTGTTGTAGGACTGCGTGGTCGTACCGACGATGAGGTTGCTGCCGGTGATCGCTGCTTCTGCGTCGGTAACAGTTCGTTTGGCCAAGTTTGGAATGGTGTAGCGCTCAGGTCCCTTGGACAACGTCAAGGTCACCGCCGACTTTTCATCGGCTTGCGCGCCGGCAACTGGATCGCTGGAGATGACTTTGCCTGTGGCTACGGTCTCGCTAAAAGAATCGTCGGCAAACTCTGCAGTGAAGGCAACCTTGGAGAGTGCAGCTTTGGCTTGTAGTTCGGTTAATCCGACGACTTTAGGAACTACAACCTGCGGGGTGCGACCTAGTGCCCATGCCCCAGCGCCGGCAGCCACGGCAAGTGTGATCACTAGAAGGAAAGCGATCAAACCCTTGCGTGATCGCTGACGAACAGCTGGCTCGGCGGGCATGGGATTGGCCAGGACGCCGGTTTTGTAACGCTCCGGTTCGTTCGGTGCAGCAGCTGGGCTCGGTGAAGAGGTAGCCGGTAAAGAGGTAACTGGCGAATCTGTGGAGACAATCAAGGTGTCATGGAAGGTCGGTTCCGCGATGAAACCACCGATCGCTGCGATAGCCGGCAGCCCCAGACGCTGTCGCGTAGCCCGAACGGCCGCAAGAAATCCTTGAGCATCGCTGTAGCGCACGCTGGGATCACGATTGGTGGCGCCGGCAACCAATGCGTCCATTGCCGCGGGTGAGCCGGGAATCAATTGCGACGGCGCCGGGACATCTTCATTCACGTGACGCACAGCAACGATGGCGGGTGTGTCACCGTCATAAGGCGGCTTGCCGGTCAGCATTTCAAAAAGTAAAACACCGGCGCTATACACATCGCTACGTTCGTTGCCGGTGCCACCTTGGACTTGTTCAGGGGCTAGGTAGGCCACCGTGCCAATCACCACGCCGCGAGTGGCTTGCGTCGCACCAGAGACTGCGCGGGCCAAACCAAAGTCGGCAACTTTGATACGGCCATCAGAGGTAATCAGGATGTTTTCTGGCTTAACGTCACGGTGGGCTAGACCTGCGGCGTGGGCGGCCGAGAGTGCATCAAGGACCGGTTCGAGAACATCCAGAGCTTCGTTGACCGACAGCCGACCGCGGGCTCGCAGTAAGTCGCGCAGGGTGCTGCCGGTAACAAACTCCATGACCAGATAAATCTCGCCCGAGTCGGTGCCTTGGTCGTGCACCGCGACGATGTTGGGATGGGACAGGGCAGCAGCCGATCGCGCTTCGCGAACAAAGCTTTCAACAAAAACCGGATCGCTGGCCATGCCGGTGTGCATGACCTTTAGGGCCACGCGGCGTTCCAGGCGCGTATCCGTGCCCTCATAAACCACAGCCATGCCACCGCTAGCGATTCGCGGACCCACGAGGTAGCGCTCATTGAGCACTTTTCCCGTCAGCGGGGTAGCGGCGTTGTCCACTGCTTAAGTCTAAAGATCAAAGCGGTCCCATCGGGCGCGCGACACAGGGGGCGGAGCCGAGTTCGGCCCTGACAGGTGGTCGCCCCTAGGGTCATGTCGTGGAGAAATTTGCCTACCTCGCGGTGATGCTCTTTGCCGTGGCCGGATCAATCTGGCTGGAGTTCTTTTTACGTACCAATGTCTTGCGGCGAACGCGCCGGTTGATCCTCAGCATCGCGCCGGTTGTGGTGATCTTTGTGATCTGGGATATCTACGCCATTGCCCGCGAGCACTGGACGTTTGATCCACAGCGCACCAGCGGAGTGTTGTTGCCTGGTGGGTTGCCGATCGAAGAGCTCGTCTTCTTTCTCGTTATCCCGTTAGCCTCAATTTTGACGCTAGAAGCAGTGCGCGCGGTCAAGGGCTGGGACGTGGGGGAACAGGCATGACCTATACCCAGATTGCCGTAGCGATGATTGTGGCGACCATCGTTCTTGATCTGTGGGTTTTACGCACGCGCTTACTCACGCGCAAAGCCTTTTGGACTGCCTACGCGATCGTGGTCTTCTTCCAATTGCTCACCAATGGGATTTTGACCGGCTTCAACATCGTGCGCTACAACGGCGACGTCATCATTGGCTCGGCTACCCCCGTGCTCATTGGTGACGGCCGGTTGTTCTATGCCCCCATCGAGGATTTGATGTTTGGTTTTGCCCTCGTGGTGCAAACCATGGCGTGGTGGGTGTTTTGGGGGCGGCGTGGCGTTCAAGTCGAACCCAAAGCCGGTCCAGTCCGGTTGTGGTTTGGGATGAAACCGAAGGACTAGCCGCGTGGGCGGGCAGCGACAGCTTTTGCCCAAGCCGGACCGGCCACTGCCAGTCGGCGATAGATCGGAACCGATGCGCGCTTGGTAAAGATCTCGTAGTTATTGCGCTCGACTTCGTTCACGATCCCGCAATACAACACACGCGCTGCATCAATGCAGGGTTGTGACCACGGGGCCAGCAACTTAATGCCTGGCTTGGATGCTTCTTCCAAGTCCCGCACGCGCTGAATTTGAAACTTCAATGCCGCGACGATGTCTTCGGTCAGGACGCGCTTTTCCAAATCCGCACGGCTTACACCAAAGCGGTCAAGCTCTTCGAGCGGCAAGTACACGCGACCGCGATCGAGATCCTCGTTCACGTCGCGAATGAAGTTAGCCAGTTGGAAGGCCACGCCCAGGTCTTTGGCTGGCTCGTAGGCACCGTCATTGGCCGGTTCAAGGATGGGAACCATCTGCAGGCCAATCACGGCGGCCGAGCCATAGACGTATTCGTACAAATCATCAAAGGTTTGGTATTCAGTGACCGTCAGATCCATACGCATGGAGTGCAAAAAGGCTTCAAAGTGCTCAAGCGGGATTTCCCAGCGCAAAACGGTGTCCACCACGGCTCGGGCAATGGGGTCTTCACTCTTGCCCTTCTTCACATCAACTAAGAAGGCTTCGCCCCATCGACCCAGTTCGTCAGCCTTTTGCTGTTCGGTCAAGGTGGAGGACAGGTCGTCAACGATTTCATCGGCGTAGCGGGCAAAGCCATACAACGCATGAACGTAAGGGCGCCGATTCGGCGGTAGGAGCAAGGTGGCTAGGTAATACGTCTTGCCGTACTGCGCATTGAGCACACGGCAGCGTTCGTAGGAATCGCGAAGTTGTGGATCGAGGATGCCGGCGGCATCAAGGTCACGGGCGCTCACGGGGGGCAATCTTGCCAGCCACGGTTGCTTCGGCTGACGAGTGGTCACCTTGTTCCGGAATCGATGTTGCGTGCGGAGCATTGGCCCAGCGATCCTTGCCCTCTAGCAGTTCCGTGCGGGTAGTGCGCGAGCTCATGATGCCCAGCACTGCAGCACCAATTGCCAAGATGGCAGAGACGGGATCGGCAACTTGCAAGACGTCTGCACTGGTCGCGCTGCTTTGCGTCAGGCCGTGGATCACGAGCCCAGCAGTGGCTGCCACCACGTAAGGCAATTCTTTGCGAGTAAATCCAGCCGCCGCCATGATCAACAGACCCCACAGCAAGTACCAAGGCTGAATCACCGGCCCGAAGACAGCAAGCAGCAGTAAAACCAGGCCAGCTGAACGAATCGCGGTTTGTTTGTTGGGTTTGATCAAGAGTTTGGCGGCGTAGGCCAACACCGCAAGGGTGGCGATACCACGTAATACCGCCAAGATGACTTCGGTGTGATCACCAAATCCAGCAGCAGAGATCAACCACCCGCTCGCCACACTCACCGAGGTCACCGGCGAAATCCATGAGCGAACAACCCCTGGCGTACCCAGGGCATGAATCCACCCGAAGTTCAATCCAGCAATCGCATTAGTGAACAAGAACACACCAACCGTGATCGCGGCCGCGATCGCCCAACACCGAATGCGAACGGCCAGGGCCGAATCTTTTCCGGCCCAGATCAAGCCAATGAAGCCAAGTCCGACAAGGGCTGGAATCTTGATCGTGCCGGCCATAGCGATTAACACGATCCCTAAGTAGGGACGGTTATTCAGGCCCATGGCCAATCCGGCCAACAGCAAACCAATCATGAGGGCGTCGTTATGGGAGCCGGAGACAAAGTGCATAAAGACCAGCGGGTTGAGCAAGCCCACCCAAACTGCGGTCGTGCCGTTCACGCCACAACGTTGGGCCACAACGGGCAAGTAACGGGCGATCAGCCACACACCCACGAGGGCACTGGCGCGCAACAACAGTGACGCGAGATAGATGTGGTCGCCGGTGATGATGACGCAGATTTTCGCGAGCAGGAGGAACAAGGGACCGTACGGCGCTGGGGTGTCGAGCCACCACGGGCTGACGGCTTCCAGAAATGGACCCGGCACTGAAGAGGCGGCCATGGTGTACGGGTCAAGCCCTAGTCGCAACAAGTTGCCTTGTGCCACATAGCTGTAGACGTCCTGGCTAAACAGTGGCGGCACCAGCAGCAAAGGAGCGGCCCACACCATAAACATTTTGTTCAACCGCTTAGTGCCAGTGATCCGACCGGCGCGCACATCGCCACCGATGAGTAGCCAAGCGCGTAGCAACAAGATCGCACCAATGGCGACAGCGATTTTGGAAAAGATCGCACCGGCGGTTGTGGTGCGAAGGACCTCAATGACGGGCCAGGTGGACATGGCCGCTCGCTGCGGCAGATAGCCCACACCCAGGGCGCCAATAGCCATGATCGAGGTGCCAGCAAGACCAATCAGTCCATGCTGGGAGGCAAGGACTGAAGACGGTGAGGTCGCGCGCGTTGACGTAGGCGCACTGGAACTATTTGGCATTGGCGTAAGGGTACCGGCTCGGTCTAGGGCCCGTGGGGGATGACTAGGAATTACATCCAGGCGCGGGACTTGTAGGCAGGATCGGGCCCGGTAATGCGCTCAGCAGCCAATCGGCCCGAAATCAAGACCATCGGCACACCCACGCCGGGCTGAGTACCCGAACCGGCGAAGACGACGTTGTCGCCCCAGACGTTGTGGGGCCTAAAGGGACCGGTTTGGAAGAACGAGTGGGCGGCGGCGAAGGGGGTGCCTCGTTCCATGCCGCGCTCCTGCCAATCCAAGGGGTTGGTGATGTGTTCAAGTTCGATGCTGTCACCAAATCCCACGTACCCGCGCTCTTCCAGAGTCTTGACGATCTCGTCGCGGTAGGGCTCGCTTTGCTTGGTCCAGTCAATGTCAGCATCAAGGTTGGGTGTGGGGAACAAGACGTAATAGATGTGCTTGCCGTCGGGAGCCAAGCCGGGATCGGTGCGCGAAGGATTAGTGACCAAGATCGATGGGTCAGTCATCAACCTCTTGTCATCGATGAGGTCCTTAAAGACGCCATCCCAGGATTTGCCAAAGTGAATGTTGTGGTGCGCGATCTGTGAATACTCCTGGGTCGAACCAGTCAAGAGCAGGTAGCACGAGGGGGAATAGTTCAAACGCTTGACATCCCAGGGCTCAAACCCGAGAAGGTCGCGGTAGGCCACGGGCAAATCGGGGTTCAAGATCACTGCATCGCAGGCAATGCGATCGCCGTCGGCTGTTTGCACCGCAACAGCGCGCTTTCCTTGGATTTCAATCTTGCTGACCTCGGTGGAGTAGCGAAATTCGACACCGTGCTTGGCGGCGGCACCGGCCAGGGCGCGTGGAACGGCATGCATTCCGCCCTTGGGCATGAATACACCAGCAACGCTGTCCATGTAGGCGATGACGGCATAGATCGCGAGTGCATCTTGTGGCGCCAACCCGGCATACATCGATTGAAACGAGAAGATGCGTTGCGTACGTGGGTCTTTGAGGTACTGCTCAACCTTGGGCGAGAGCTTGCGGAAGCCACCGATGCCGACCAAGCGCGCAAGGTTAGGTGTGACTAGATCAAAGGGTGAGCCGATGTTGCGGTCAATGAAGTCACGCATCTCGTACTTGTAGAGGTCCGTGACAAAGTCGACGTAGCGCAAGTAGCCGGCTGCTTCATTCGCGCCGATGACACTTTCAATTTCTTGGGCCATGCGTGCTGGGTCCGCGTGCACATCTAGTTGTGAGCCGTCGGCGTAGAACGAGCGGTACAGCGGTTCGATGGGAAGCAGTTCGAGCCAGTCGTCCATGGATTCGCCCACGCAATCGAGGGCGTCCGCGATCAGGTCTGGCATCGTCAACACGGTCGGGCCGGTGTCAAAGCTGTAACCGGAATCTTGTAGCAGTCCGTTGCGACCACCGGGTACGGCTTCGCGTTCAATCACGGTGACCTTGCGGCCCGCACCGGCCAATCGCAGTGCGGCCGACAATCCGCCGAGTCCTGCTCCAACGATGACTACGTGGTCGCTCGCTCCTGTGGTTGTGCGCATGGCTTAACCCTAGAGCGCGGGTGAGTATTCAGCGATCGGGGCGCAGTAGGGCAAAAGTCACACTGCGCGGGCGGTGGCGGCGGTAATCAAGTCGGAGAGCACGTCGCGAGCCGGGTTGGTCACATCAACGATCGCTGCTTGAGCATTGGCGGTCAGCTCGGTGATTCGTGCTTCAACAGCATCGAGTGCGCCGGTCTCGGTCAAGATCTCGCGCAACAGCGCGACGCCATCAACATCAAGATGCGGATCGCCTAGGTGGCGACGAATCTTGCTGGCTTGTGACGGTGATGCTGTTTCCAGGGCCTTGGCGATCAGGACGGTTCGCTTGCCTTCGCGCAGGTCATCGCCAGCAGGCTTTCCTGTTTCGGAGGGGTCACCAAAGACGCCGAGTACGTCATCGCGTAGTTGGAACGCCTCACCCAAGGGCAAGCCGTAGTTGGTGAAGGTGGTCAAAAGTTCAGGTGATCCACCGGCGAGCAGAACTCCCAAGTGCAACGGGCGCTCGATGGTGTATTTGGCGCTCTTGAATCGGATGACGCGTTCGGCACGCTCGATCGAACCGCCCCCGCGAGCTTGTTCCAACAAGTCCAGGTACTGGCCAGCCATTAATTCCGTACGCATTTCGTCATAGAGCGGCTTAGCGGCCATCAAGCGATCAACGGGCAGCCCGCTAGACATCAACAATTCATCGGCCCACGACAAGCACAAGTCGCCGAGCAAGATCGCAGCACCCACCCCGAAGTCCTCAGGCGATCCGAGCCATTCATTGCCACGATGCAGGGCAGCGAAGCGCCGATGCGCGGCTGGCAATCCGCGACGAGTATCCGATCCGTCCATTACATCGTCATGAACCAGCGCACAGGCTTGCAAGAGCTCAAGAGCAGTGGCGGCCTTAACCGCGTTCTCGGTGTCTGCACCGCCGGCCGCACGCCACCCCCAGTAACAAAACGCTGGGCGCAGGCGCTTGCCGCCATTCATCAGATCGGTGAGAGCTTCGGTAAAGACATCAAGGTCTTCGCCCACACCATCAAGGCGAGGGATCTGAATAGCGATGAAGTCGTCGAGGTGTTTGCGCACTCGAACCCGAAGGTCTTCGACATCCAAAGGAGAGGGTGAACTCATGGTGCAAAGGTAGTACGGATGCGCTGATTGGTTGGGAGCAACGGCACATTTTCTGAGAAATGCCCAAGCAACGCGCAAAATCCATTCGGATCTGGGATTGTCTTACGTATGAGTTTGATGAGTCGTTCTGAATACATCGCCAAGTGGGGGCAAACCCATGGTGGCTATGACGCCAACGCATCTTTTCTAGCGCGCACCTGGCTGGGCTTTGCTTACACGTTCACACGGCCCCTGATCGCGATGCGCCTCACGCCTAATGCGATCACCTTCCTTGGGCTATTGATCAGTGCGGTGGCGTTGTGGCCAGCAGCTGTTGGTGGTCGGTGGGCGATTTTGACTGCATTGTTGTTCCTGAAGTCCGGGTTGTTCGATCAACTCGATGGGGCAGTGGCGTTGATGACCGATTCATCGACCAAATGGGGCGCGGTCTTTGACGCAGTGTGTGACCGGATCAGCGATGGGGTATTCCTTGTCGCATTTTGGTTGCTCGGTGCACCGGTGTGGGCATGTGTGCTCGCTGGTGCGTTGATGATGCTTCACGAATATTTGCGCGCGCGTGCTGCCGCGGCCGGTATGAATGAAATTGGTGTGGTCACCGTGTGGGAGCGGCCAACTCGAGTGATCATCGCCGTGATGTTTTCGTTGGCCGCTGGAATCTTTGTAGGCTCGGCTGATATTTGGGCCCGCGAAGCTTCTTTTGCTTGGATCGTCCTTGGTGTGATCGGGCTTTTCCAACTCACGCGAGTAGTGCGCAAGGAACTGGCTTAAGCATCGCCGATCAAG
>JBAXSF010000043.1:0-9768 GCA_037130835.1 Actinomycetes bacterium | reverse complement strand
GAGCCTTTTGCCTTTGTCGTTACGTTGCCTGGTGAACACAAGTTGGCGACTCCTTGTGCCTTTGTGGTGGGACCACACACTGTGTCGATCAATGCTTTTGTTGCTCGCAAACCGGATGAAAACCACGAGGAGGTGTATCGCCGCATCTTGCAACAAAATCCTCGATTGTCGGGCATCGCTTTTGCTCTTGATCGTCTCGGTGACATCTATCTTGTTGGTCGAGTTCCCACCAGTGGCTTGACGGCCGAACTCGTTGACGCGCTGATGGGATCGGTTGCGGTCGCTGCGGATGCAATGTTTGATCGGATTTTGGCGACTGGATTCGAATCCTCGATTCGAAAAGAGTGGCAATGGCGCCAGGCCAAGGGCGAACCCACTGACAATTTGGAGCCTTTCCGCCACCTCCTGCATCTTGAGGCGGAGGAAGGCGAAGACTGAGCCTGAATTCAGGGGTAGGTGCGCGGTGCCAATTCCTGCTGGTCACAATGTTTGTCATGACTGAAGCCGCAGCGACCTTGATCTTGCTTCGCCATGGCGAAAGCCAATGGAATGCGAAGAATCTGTTCACCGGTTGGGTTGATGTTGACCTGACCGACAAGGGAGTCAATGAAGGTCGTCGCGCCGGTCAGTTGCTAACGGCTGCTGGTGTTTTGCCCGACACCTTGCACACCTCGGTCTTGAAGCGCGCGATTCGCACCGCGAATCTGGCGCTAGATGAAGCCGACCGCAGTTGGATTCCGGTCGTTCGTAACTGGCGACTCAACGAACGCCATTACGGGGCGTTGCAAGGCAAGGACAAGAAGCAAACGCTCGAGGAGTTCGGCGAAGAGCAATTCGTGTTGTGGCGTCGCTCTTTTGATGTGCCACCACCACCCATTGATCCGAGCAATGAGTTTGCTCAAACGCACGAGGCTCGGTACGCGTGGTTGCCACCCGAAGCTGTTCCGGCAACGGAGTGTCTCAAGGATGTTGTTGTACGCCTGCTGCCGTATTGGGAAGACGTCATCGTCCCCGATCTACGGGCCGGAAAAGTCACGATGGTGGCCGCGCACGGCAATTCCTTGCGAGCGTTGGTTAAGCACCTTGATGGAATCGGTGATGACGACATTGCGGGCTTGAACATTCCCACTGGAATTCCGCTGGTCTATCGCCTGGACGCACAACTCGAGCCCATCACGCGTGGGGGCGAATACCTGGACCCTGAGGCAGCTCAAACTGCCATTCAAGCCGTAGCCAACCAGGGGCGCTAAGACTTAGAAGTCGTTAGCAACTCGACGTGCGACCGACACTGCATGGTCGGCGAAGCGTTCGTAGTAGCGACTGATCAAGGTCACATCGATCGCGCCTTCGACGCCGTGCTCCCACGAGTCATCCAAGATCAAGGTGAAAAGTTTGCGATGCAAGGCGTCCATGCGGTCGTCATCGCGTTCGATCTGCTCAAACAACGAGCCATCTCGCGAGACCAAAGCGCTACCGGCCTTTTGCACCACGAGCTCGGCAATCTGGCCCATCTCTAGCAAGGTGCCACGAAGTTCAGCAGGAATGGCCGATTCGGGATAACGCAGTCGGGCAACTTTGGCGATGTGAACGGCGAGGTCTCCCATGCGTTCCAAAGTTGCAGAGATGCGAAGTACGGCAACAACCAGTCGCAGCTCACCGGCAACAGGGGATTCCAGTGCCAAGATGCTCACCACTTCGGCATCGAGTTCCTCGCGCATTTGGTCAACGTGCACGTCAGAGGTGATGACCTTTTCGGCCACCTCGATGTCTGCGTCCAGCAGCGCGTTGTTGGCCCGAGACATTGCGGAAGCAACGAGGCGGGTCATCTTGCCCAACTGCTCGACCATGTCATCAAGGCGCTCGTGATACGCGGTACGCATGGAATTCCTCCTGAAGTCAGCGGCTCAATGCGCTGCGCTAGTTCGTTGATCTTACGCCAACACCTGCCAACATCGGGTCTTGAGTGAATTTCCTCGTGCCATGAGGTGAATATCAGGCGAACCTTGGCGTGGACTGCACCTCAATGGGTATTCGGTTAGTGGAATCACCTAATCTGAATGTATGGATACGTCAGTTGCCGTAGGTGTTGGTGCGGCGTTGGGCATGGCCTTTGGTGTGGGTGGCATGGGCATGGTTGTTGCCGGCATGCAAACGCGCAAGCCACCTGTTCTGCCGTCCGACGAATCACAACTTGCGCCAGGACTAGTGGAAGTCCTCGATGCGCTTAATGCACCTTCGGTTGTTGTCGGTCCCGATGATGTCGTTGTTCGCTCCAGTGGCGCAGCTCACGTCATGGGATTGGTTCGCGCTGACCGCGTGGTGCCGGCCACGTTGATCGATGCCATTCGCAAAGTCCGCCGCGACCTTCGGCCCCGTGACCGCGAGATCGTCCGCGATCCAGCTGTTCGTGATGAAAGGGGATTGCGCACTGTTGAAGTGCACATTGCCCCGCTCAGTCGTGGTTTCATCTTGCTTCTGGCAGTTGATGTGACCGAAGCTCGACGTTTGGACACTGTGCGCCGCGACTTCGTAGCCAATGTGAGCCACGAGCTGAAGACTCCAACGGGAGCCTTATCGCTACTTGCGGAGGCCGTGGCCGAAGCCGCCGAGGATCCAGAGGCGATTCGTCGATTTGCGCTGCGAATGAATCACGAAGCCAATCGCTTGAGTAATTTGATTTCTGAGCTCCTGGACTTAACCAAGGTGCAGGATTCCGGGCCATTGCGCGAGCCTGACGAAGTCTCGGTTGACGGTGTTATCCACGACGCCATTGATGCCACCCGCACAGTCGCTGGTGCTCGCAACATTCACGTCAGCATGGCCGGTACCGAAGGATTGACCGCGTATGGCGATCGCGGGCAACTAGTGACCGCTTTGAGCAACCTGGTGGCCAACGCCGTCGCGTACAGCCCAGAGGGAACGCGGGTAGCGATCACCACCCGCGCCGATGAGGACCAAGTCGAAATTGGCGTGACCGATCAAGGCATCGGAATCCCCGAGGCGGACCTCGACCGCATCTTTGAGCGTTTTTATCGAGTGGATCCGGCCCGTTCGCGCATGACCGGTGGAACCGGGTTGGGTCTTTCCATCGTCAAGCACGTTGTCGCCAACCACGGTGGCGAGATTTCGGTGTGGAGCATCCCGAACGAGGGATCAACATTCACGATGAAGTTGCCACGTACGGCCGATGCCGCTGACTTGGCTACGGCTGCGCCCCCAGTGCGTCATGCCGGTGATGCGAAATCAAGTGCAGATGACCCAACTGATCCAGACAAGCCGCGGGGCTCCATTAGGTTGGTCTCATGACTCGGGTGTTAGTAGTCGAGGACGAGGAATCGTTCAGCGAAGCCTTGTCGTACATGCTGCGCCGTGAAGGCTATGAAGTTGCGGTTGCAGAAACCGGCCCCGATGCCCTTGAAGAGTTCGAGCGCAATGGCGCTGATTTGGTCTTGCTGGACTTGATGCTGCCTGGTTTGTCCGGAACCGAAGTGTGCCGAGCCATTCGGGCGAAGTCATCGGTGCCGATCATCATGTTGACGGCCAAGGACACGGAAGTCGACAAAGTCGTCGGCCTAGAAATCGGTGCTGACGATTATGTGACTAAGCCCTATTCAAGTCGTGAATTACTGGCTCGCGTTAAAGCGGTGTTGCGTCGCGGTAGTGGTGAAGCCGAGACGGAAACCGAAGGTGTGTTGGAAATTGGTCCAGTGCGCATGGACATTGAGCGCCACGTGGTCACGGTCAATACCAAGAGCGTGCGCCTGCCCTTGAAGGAATTTGACCTGCTAGAGATTTTGATGCGAAACGCAGGTCGCGTGCTGACTCGTGGGCAATTGATTGACCGGGTGTGGGGTAGCGATTACGTAGGTGACACCAAGACGTTGGATGTCCACGTCAAGCGCTTGCGGGCCAAGATTGAAGACGACCCCTCCATGCCGAATTACATCGTGACCGTTCGAGGCTTGGGCTACAAGTTCGACCTGTGAACTACTTGGCGCCCTTGAGGGTTGCTGCGTATTCACCCACGGCGGCAACAACGGGGGCTTGGATTGTGATATCGCCCGCCTTTTCAAAGGTAAAAACGAGCGTGACGATTCCGCCCGGCTGACCCTTCAGGGAGAGCGCAAGGGCGGGATTCAAGTCGCGACCAGTCGTGGTGGCTCCGTAGTAGACAGCCCCACGTGGCGGAATAGCGCTGGCTCCGCTCGCGGCGGGAACCACCCGGCCATCACCTTGAATCACATTTACGCCTGTGACTTTGTCGAGTTCTTGTGCGTTGTTGATGACGGCTCCAGACAGGGCGGTCTTGGATCCATCGCTGACGATCAAGATGTTGCGCAAGCTGATGTCACCGTTAGTGGCGTTGGTTCCGCCCCCACCTGCCGAGACATCGTTAACAGATGACGCGGCGCAACCCGCCAGGGAAAGGCACGCAATGGCAGCAGCGATAACGGCAAGTGATGTGCGCTTCACAATGACTCCGAGCAACGTGGTGAATGAGGTGATAAAAGACTAACGATGGCTAGAAGGGCGGTTGCGTTGAGGTTTCTAGGCACGCCGAAGGTCCGGTCTGGATTGTTCATTTGTGAAGGGGGATCAGCCGTCGGGTCGCCATATTGGCGGTGGTAAGATTGGGCTCCAGCGAAAGGGGCACGCCTCTCATGACATTCAAAGTCGGCGACACAGTCGTTTATCCGCACCACGGCGCAGCACTTATTGAGGCCGTAGAAAAGCGCACCGTCAAGGGTGAAGAGCGTCTCTACTTGGTTCTCAAGGTGGCTCAGGGCGACCTGACCGTGCGTGTACCTGCCGACAACGTTGACATGGTCGGCGTCCGCGATGTTGTGGGCCAAGAAGGCCTCGACCGCGTATTTGACGTCCTGCGCATGCCCTACACCGAAGAGCCCACCAACTGGTCACGTCGCTACAAGGCCAACTTGGAAAAGCTGGCTTCCGGCGATGTCATCAAGGTGGCTGAAGTGGTACGCGACCTGTGGCGTCGTGAGCAAGACCGTGGCCTTAGCGCTGGCGAAAAGCGTATGTTGGCTAAGGCTCGTCAGATCTTGGTTTCAGAACTCGCGTTGGCTGAAAAGACCAACGAAGACAAGGCCGAAGCAATCCTCGATGAGGTTCTTGCTTCCTAGGTCTTGATGCTCGTGAGGAGCACCAGGTGGTTGCTGTTGTCATCACCGCGGCCGGAGCGGGCGAACGTCTCGGTCCCGGTGCGCCGAAAGCACATCGACTTTTAGATGGCAAGCCCCTCTTTGTGTATTCGTTACGCACTTTTGCCGGCGTTGCCGACATTGATCACATCATCGTTGTAGCTCGGGCCGATGAAGTCACCAATGTCCAAGAAACCGTTGCTACTAACCCCAGTCTCGCTTCGGCACACCTGAACATTGATGTGGTCGCCGGTGGTGCAACGCGACAAGAATCGGTGGCCTGCGGACTAGCGGCCTTGAACGCCGATGATGACCTGGTGCTTATTCACGATGCAGCCCGAGCGTTGGTTCCATCCGATGTCGTTCGCTCGGTCATTGCACGCTTAGTCGCGGGTGATCAGGCCGTGATTCCGGTTATCGCGGTGACCGACACGATGCGTGCATTCAATGCTGGGAACGTGGGCCCAGTGGTTGATCGCACTGGCTTGGTAGCTGTACAGACGCCACAAGGATTTACCAAAGACATCGTTGTCCAAGCCCACCAAGACTTTGATGCGCGGTCAGGTGTGGCAGCCACTGATGATGCATCGCTCGTGGAACTGTTGGGTGTGCCCGTTACCCACGTTGATGGATCGCCGGATGCATTTAAGGTGACGTATGCGAATGATTTGTTGTTGGCCGAGAGTGTGATTGCTGACCGTAAAGGTGTTCAAGCATGACCCAGATGCGAACGGGAATTGGTGTTGATGTCCATCGCCTCGTCGAGGGACGGCAGATGTTTGTCGCATGCCTGGAATGGTCGGATGAGAACCTGGGTTTGGATGGGCATTCGGATGCTGACGTCGCGGCCCATGCAGCGTGTGATGCTCTCTTGTCGGCGGCTGGATTAGGCGATCTTGGTTCGATTTTCGGTGTGGCCGATCAGGAATGGGCTGGAGCGAGCGGGGCTGCGTTGCTCGGCCATGTTCATGGTCTGGTGACGGCGGCTGGCTGGACTATTGGCAACGTGGCGGTCCAAGTGATTGGTAATGCGCCCCGAATGGCATCTCGTCGAGTCGAAGCCCAGGAGGCGATGTCGGCGGCCTTGTCTGGTGCAGCTGTTTCGGTTTCAGCAACTACTACTGACGGCTTAGGACTCACGGGCAGAGGTGAAGGCGTGGCAGCAATCGCCACGGCACTGCTCGTGGAGTCGGCGTAGCCGTCTTAGGTAGGGTTCACCAGTGAGTCTTCGGCTATATGACACGTCAACGCGCTCGGTGCGCGACTTTGAACCCATCACCCCTGGTCGCGTGGGTATTTACCTGTGTGGCGCAACAGTCCAAGCTCCGCCACACGTAGGTCACATTCGTAGTGGGCTGTGCTTTGACGTTTTGCGTCGCTGGCTTGAACACAACGACAATGTGGTCACCTTTGTCCGCAACGTCACTGACGTGGATGACAAGATCATTCACAATGCCGGCCACGAAGACGTGCCGTTTTGGTTGGTTGCCCAACGCGAAGAGCGTTCCTTTAACCACGCCTATGACGTCCTTGGGTGCCTTCCGCCCACAGTGGAACCGCGCGCTACCGGCCACATTCCGGAGATGATTGAACTCATTGCCCGCTTGATTGATGCCGGTTACGCGTACGCGGCTGGTGGCGATGTGTACTTCAAGGTGCGCTCGTATGACAAATACGGTGCGTTGTCTGGTCAGCGCCTTGACGACATGTTGGCCTCACCTGATGAGGACACCGCCAAAGTCGATCCGCACGACTTTGCTCTGTGGAAGGGCGCCAAAGAAGACGAGCCCTACTGGAACACGCCCTGGGGTCCAGGCCGTCCTGGTTGGCACATCGAATGTTCAGCAATGGCCGAAAAGTATCTCGGCGGAAGCTTTGACATCCATGGTGGCGGACTTGATCTGATTTTCCCTCACCACGAAAATGAAATTGCCCAGAGCAAAGCCGCTGGCGATGGCTTTGCCAACTACTGGCTGCACAACGCGTGGGTGACTACTGCTGGCGAAAAGATGAGCAAGTCGTTGGGCAATTCCCTGCTCGTCAGCGAAGTGGTGCAGCGCGTGCGCCCGATCGAATTGCGTTACTACCTCGTTTCTGCGCACTACCGCTCCATGATTGAGTTTTCTGAAGAGGCAATGCAGGAAGCCGGTACGGGATTTAGACGGCTCGAAGGATTCCTCGAGCGCGCTGTTGAACGCCTGGGTGTTGTCGAGTCAGGTGAGATTCCCGATGCATTCCGCAAGGCGATGGATGATGACTTGTCGATTCCGGCCGCTTTAGCTGTGGTGCATGAATACGTAACTGAGGGCAACAAGTACCTCACCGCCGGTGACACGACCAAGGTTGAGGAAACCGTGGCCGCTGTCCGCGCGATGCTCAACATTCTTGGTGTTGATCCGATGAGTGCGACATGGGATGTGGGCTCAAGCAGCTCGTCGGAGATGAAATCCGCGATTGATGCGCTGGTCGCTGTGGCTCTTGATCAACGCAAGGCTGCGCGTGAGCGCAAGGACTATGCAGCCGCTGATTCGATTCGTGATCAACTCGCAGCCGCGGGCATTGCCATCGAGGACACACCTGAGGGACCACGCTGGTCTCTTGACGATAAGGGCAACTAATGGCTGGCAATAGCAAGCGTCGTGGCGCGGTTCGGGATGCAACAAAGAAGAAGGGTTCCTCCGTTGGATCGGGTGGCAAACGCAAGCGCGCCCTTGAAGGCAAAGGCCCTACTCCCAAGGCATCTGAACGCAAAGGTCATGCCAAGTCGCGGCAGAAAAAGGCCGCAGCCAAGCGAGCTACCAGTCGTGGAACCCGTGGCGCCGGTGGTGGCGCGCGCAAAACGACGAGTGAAATTATTTTCGGCCGTAATGCCGTGGTCGAAGCCCTGCGCGCTGAAGTTCCAGTAACGGCTCTTTATGTCGCCACGCGAATTGATGGCGATGAACGCGTGCGTGAAGCGTTGAAAATCGCGACAACGCGCGGCTTGCCTTTGCTAGAAGCTCCGCGTGGTGAATTAGACCGACTGGCTGATGGTGGACCGCACCAAGGTCTGCTGTTGCAGATGCCTCCCTATAAGTACTCCGAACCACAAGACCTCATGGATGCTGTTGCTGAATCCGAAGCGGCTGGATTGGTCGTCGCGCTCGATGGCGTCACGGACCCGCGCAACTTGGGCGCGATTGTTCGATCCACAGCAGCCTTTGGCGGCACCGGAATCGTGGTGCCAGAGCGCCGATCCGCTGGCATGACAGCCGGGGCGTGGAAGGCGTCAGCCGGCGCCGCTGTTCGCGTACCGGTGGCTCGAGCCAAGAACCTCACCCGCACCCTGCAGGAATTCCAAGAGGAAGGCTTCTTGATCATTGGCTTGGCTGTAGATGGCGCGATTGACTTGAGTGAATTGGATGTGGACGTTAACCAAGACGTTGTTGTCGTGGTGGGTTCAGAAGGCAAGGGCCTGACCCGATTGGTCACCGAGACGTGTGACGTCCTAGTGCGCATTCCCATGGTGCGTGATGTCGAATCGCTCAATGCGAGTGTGGCTACCAGCATCGTGGTGCACGAATTGAGTCAACGCCGCCGCTCTTAAGGTAAGGCGATTTTCGGGTTGGCCTCGGAGTTGCCTAGACTGTTCGGGCAACCTAGGGCGTGCCTAGGCCCAGCCGACGTGGCGCAATTGGTAGCGCACCTGCCTTGTAAGCAGGGGGTTAGGGGTTCAAGTCCCCTCGTCGGCCCTGACAAAAATGTTGAAACAGTCGTACATTTGATAAATGCATGGGTTTAGTGCGGAAAACGAACGTCTGGCGCAACAGATCTTGGACTATGCGCTTGATCGAATGAAACTTGATCCGGTGCCTCTCGATGGCCCGAAGACGTACGACGAATTGTGGCAAGCCGTTGGCGAAACGATTACTGCGAGTGGCATTGGCGGCGAGCGAGCGCTTCAGCTCTTTGATGATGTTTTATCTCGCGCCTGTATTTCCGTAGACCATCCCCGGAACCTTTCCTTTATTCCAGCAGCACCGACTGAAGAATCCACGTTGTTTGACCTGGTGGTCGGAGCATCGTCGGTCTATGGCGGTTCATGGCTGGAAGGTTCGGGCGCAGTCTTTGCGGAAAACCAAGCCTTGCGTTGGCTTTCTGACTTGGCAGGTTTTCCATCTGGAGCGGGCGGCGTCTTTGCTCAAGGTGGAACCCTGGGAAACCTTTCTGCGCTGGTGACGGCTCGGCACGCTGCCACCGAGCAACGCGGCTCTCGCCCACAGCGTTGGGTGGTTGCGTGCAGCGGGGATGCTCATTCCTCCCTTGAACATGCTGCGCGCGTGATGGACATCGACATATTGCGGGTGCCAGCGGATGAATTGGGTCGGCTGACCGGAGCAAACCTTGAAGCCGCGCTCTCGGGGCGAGATTCCGCGGAGGTCTTTGCTGTTTTTGCCACGGGGGGAACCACGAACTACGGCGTCGTTGATGACCTTGCTGGAATCGCGCAGGTATGTCGCGATCGTCAACTGTGGATGCACGTGGATGGGGCCTACGGGTTGGCCGGTCTGGCTGCGCCCAGCGTGCGACCGCTGTTCGCTGGCATCGAGCACGCTGACTCGTTCAT
>JBAXSF010000042.1:0-9775 GCA_037130835.1 Actinomycetes bacterium | reverse complement strand
TGTCTACTCAATTCTTGGCATTGAGGTCACCCCAGCTACCGTCATCGGTGTTCTCACCATTTTGGGTTACTCGCTCTATGACACGGTCGTCGTGTTCGACAAGGTGCGCGAGAACACTGCTGGTCTGGTGGGAAGTGGTCGGATGACCTACAGCCAAGCAGCCAACCTCGCCGTTAACCAAACCTTGGTGCGTTCGATTAACACCTCGTTGGTGGCATTGCTGCCCGTACTGGCCATCTTGATTGGTGCCGTTGGGCTCCTAGGTGCCGGCACGTTGCAGGAATTGGGAGTCGCGCTTTTTGTCGGAATCGCGGCTGGAACTTACAGCTCGATCTTTATCGCTACCCCGATCTTGGCTGACTTGAAGGAGCGTGAGCCAGAGATGAAGTCGCTGGCTCGTCGTGTGGAGCAACGTCAATCGGGTGGTGGAAAGTCGTCGAAGAAGGCGTCGGCCGCCACGAGTACCGATGAGACCGTTGAAGTGACGGCATCAGCCGGCGTTTCATCGACGTCACCGGCCAAGCGTCAACAGCCCTCAAAGAAGAACAAGGGCAAGCGTCGCTAGTTGCTGGTCGCCGTTGGTTTGATCTTCTCCTAGACTGGGTGGAGGCACTCAGTAACCGGAGGTGGCAATGGCTGAAGATTCCGTTGTTGCGCCCGTTGCTGAATCATCTTCGCGCCTGACCCGGCTGACCCGTCGAGGTCGACTAGGTGTCACTTCCCCTGAACTTGAGGGTGTCTCACGTTCGTTGCGTGAGCATCACCCCAAGGCTGATCAACGCGACCTGCAGTTGGCCTTTGATATCGCTGATGTCAGCCATCGCGGTCAAATGCGCAAGTCCGGTGAGGCCTACATCACGCACCCGGTTGAGGTGACCGAGATTCTGGCGGATCTAGGGATGCCCGTTCCGGTGTTGGTGGCTGCGTTGCTCCACGACACGGTGGAGGACACGTCGTATTCGCTGGAGGAATTGCGTGAAACCTTCGGCGATGAAGTGGCCGAACTCGTTGACGGCGTGACCAAACTGGACAAACTTAAATACGGCAACGCTGCCCAGGCCGAAACCGTACGCAAGATGGTCGTGGCGATGGCTCGCGATATTCGAGTCTTGGTCATCAAGTTGGCGGACCGACTTCACAACATGCGTACCCTTTCGGTGCTTGATGTTGATCGGCAGGAAGCGAAGGCAAAAGAGACGCTGGAAATCTATGCGCCCTTGGCCCATCGCCTGGGTATGAATGCCATTAAATGGGAACTTGAGGACTTGGCCTTTGCCACGCTATACCCGAAAATGTTTGATGAAATTAAAGACTTAGTAGACGAACGGGCTCCTGAGCGCGATAGCTATCTCGCCGATGTCATCGGGCAGGTTAGTCATGATTTGGCTGATCAGGGAATTAAGGCGATGGTGACGGGTCGACCAAAGCATCTGTATTCGGTGTATCAAAAGATGATCGTTCGAGGCCGCGACTTCACGGACATCTATGACCTCGTCGGGGTCCGTATTTTGGTGGAGGACCTGCGCGATTGCTACGGCGCTCTCGGGGCGATTCATGCGCGTTGGAATCCGGTGCCAGGTCGGTTCAAGGACTACATCGCCATGCCTAAGTTCAACATGTATGAATCCCTGCACACCACGGTGATGGGGCCTTCCGGCAAGCCGGTTGAACTGCAAATCCGCACCTACGCCATGCATCGTCGCGCCGAATACGGCATCGCCTCGCACTGGAAGTACAAAGAAGATGCCACCGGCCGCACCACGGGTATTCGTGACTCGGGAGATCTGTACTGGCTCAAACAACTGCTGGACTGGCAGCAGGAAACTGCTGACCCCAGTGAATTCTTGGATGGCTTGCGCTACGACTTGAGTACTGCCGAGGTTTTTGTCTACACGCCGAAGGGCGATGTGTTGGCTTTGCCGGCCGGTTCGACTTCTGTGGATATGGCCTACGCGGTCCACACCGAAGTGGGTCACCGCTGTATTGGAGCCAGAGTCAACGGCCGACTCGTGCCGTTGGAGTCGAAACTAGAAAACGGCGACGTCGTCGAAGTATTCACATCCAAGGGAGAGGGTGCCGGCCCATCGTTGGATTGGTTGAACTTTGTCGGCAGTACTCGGGCGCGCAATCGCATTAAGGCTTGGTACTCCAAGGAGCGCCGCGAAGAGGCTGCCGAAGTTGGTCGCGATGAATTAGCCAAGGCCTTGCGCAAAGTGGGCTTGCCTTTGCGGGTGATGACCGGCGATGGCCTCGCGGCAGTGGCGCATGAACTGCACAGCGAGGACATCCACGCCCTGTTTGTTGCCATAGGCGAGCACAGAATCTCCGCTGAGGCGGTGGTAGATCGGCTCGTAACGCAGATGGGCGGCTCGCAGGCCTTGGCCGAAGACATTGCCGACTCTGACACCTCGGTTGCCGCCATGCGCTTTGGCCGCGAACGCGGCGACTCAGGAGTCGTGGTTTTGGGAGCTGGGGAGGTGTGGTCCAAGCTGGCCCGCTGCTGCACGCCTGTCCCAGGCGATGAGATTGTCGGTTTTGTCACCAGGG
The DNA here is from genome assembly GCA_037130835.1 of Actinomycetes bacterium. GTDB lineage: Bacteria > Actinomycetota > Actinomycetes > UBA12327 > UBA12327 > AcAMD-2. Next base: position 7,228 of record JBAXSF010000042.1, on the reverse strand, counting down.
GCAGTGGGGTATCGGTGCACCGATCCGACTGCGTCAATGTCGAAGCGTTGGCCGATCAGGAAGATCGCTTCGTCGAGGTGCAGTGGGCTCCTACTGCGCAGTCCATGTTCTTGGTCAATATTCAAATTGAAGCACTGGATCGCTCGCGGTTGCTCTCCGATGTGACCAGGGCGCTGTCTGATCAACATGTCAACATCTTGTCTGCATCAGTGAGTACGTCAAAGGATCGAATCGCGATGAGCCGGTTCACCTTTGAAATGGCTGACCCCATGCACCTGGATCACGTCTTGCGAGCCGTACGCGGTGTGGGAGGAGTGTTTGACGTGTACCGCGTTACTGGCTGAACTCAGCCAGTGCGCTTTGTGCCTGCAGGAGCCATTCTTGACGGGCAGTGATGGATTCATTGGCCTGGTCAACGCCACGCTGATCACCCTTAGCTGAAGCAGCGTCTCGCTGCTTCTCCAGCTTGGCAATCACGCCCAGTAGCTGATCGACGGCGTCTTGAGATCGAGCTCGGGCTGCAGGGTCTTGGCGCTTCCACAGTTCTTGTTCAGCATTGCGAACGGCGTCTTCGACCTTCTTTAGGCGCTGTTCAATCTTGGCCTTGTCATCGCGGGGAACGTGGCCGATCGCTTCCCACGCCTTGCTGATCTCGCGCAGAGCCGCTTTGGCACTGCCAATATCGGTGATGGGCAATAGGGATTCAGCCGTGATGGCCAATTCCTGCTTAGCTGCCAAGTTGGCTGCGTGCTCGATGCCTTGTTCGGCGTCCTTCTCGTTCTTGCGAGCGAAGAAGGCATCCTGTGCGGCCTTGAAACGCTGCCAGAGCATCTCGTCGTCGCCCTTGCCCGCACGGCCGGCGGCCTTCCACTGTGCCATCAGGTCCCGGTAGCGGCGCGAGGTCTCGGCCAGGTCGGTGCTGGTGGTCAACGCTTCGGCCTCATCGGCCAATCGCGCCTTGATGACCTTGGCTTTTTCGCGTTCAACGTCCAAGGCGGCAAAGTGTGAGCGGCGAGCGCGGTCGAACGTGGTGCGGGCAGCGCTAAAGCGCTTCCACATGGCCTGCTCTGCCGAACGATCAACGCGCGGAGCGTTCTTCCATTCCTCGAGCAAATCGCGGAAGCGATCACCAGATGCTTTCCATGTGGTGCTCGTGCCCAGCTTTTCGGCTTCGACAACGAGTGCTTCACGATTGGCCAGAGCCTTTGCCTTGTCAGCCTTGCGTTCTTCTTTGACGGCTTCCTTGCGCTGGTCGACTAGTGCTACTGCTGCATCAAGGCGGCGATCTAACGTGGCAAGGTCACCTACGGCTGCACCAGCGGCAACTTGTTCCTTTAACCGCGCAATGGTTCCCAGTGCGGTTTCCGGGTCAACTCCGCCGGCCTTGAGGCGCTTTTCCAGCAGGGTGACTTCAGCGTTAAGTCCATCAAAGCGCCGTTGGTAGAAACTTAAGCCTTCCTCAGGGGGACCGGCTTGCCATGAAGCAATCAGGCGTTCTTCGTCTGCGACGCGGACGTATACGTTGCCGGCGTCATCGACGCGGCCCCAGTCTTGGCTGCTCATGGTGTCCTTACGGCTCGTTGCTTACTAGATGGAAGTGCTCAATGTAGCCAACTTTGGTCTGCCTATTGGGGGAGTTGGTATTTCTCGAAAGAATTAATCTTGGACATCACGAGCTGTTGGACCGGGGGGCCGTCCGTTTTGCCGCCCTTTACGCCTGCGGCAGCAACTTTGTCCACGATCTCCATGCCTTTGGTGACTGTCCCGATGACCGAGTAATTAGGCGGAAGCGGGGAGTCCTTGTAGATGATGAAGAACTGGCTGCCGTTGGTGTCGGGGCCACTGTTGGCCATGGCCACCGTCAGGCGGGGGTAGATCACGCTTCCATTACCAGCGTCCTTAAGGCCGGGATTCATGTTTTCGTCAATCACGGTGTAGCCCGGACCGCCAGTGCCGGTACCCGTTGGGTCACCACACTGCAAAACGAAAATTCCGGAGGTGGTCAAGCGATGGCAGGGGCTGTTGTCGAAGTAGCCCTCAACGTTCTTGACCCCACTCTTTTCATCTCCAGGAATGCGCTGTACGGGTGCACCGGTGTTGGCCAAGAAGATCATATTCTTGGTCAAAGTCGGGGCGTTAGCTTCAAATTCGACTTCGATGTCGCCACAGTTGGTCTTGAGGAACATTCCCAACGTCTTGTCTTTAGCGAGTTGAATTTGCTCGTAGCCAGGGTTGTACTTCTTGGCCTTGGTCGAAATAGTTTTGACTTGCTTACAGTCAGCCACAGTTGGTTTGTCGCCCGTGGTTGACGTGGAGTTAGAGGAGGTGTCCGTGCTGGCGGTGTCAGAGGACGAGGACGATCGGCTCATGGCCTTGGAAATGCCAATTCCGCCAAGGATGACGACTAAGACCACAGCGCCGATGATGACGATGCGACTCTTGCGCTCGCTGGCAGATGCCTGCTTTGAAGCCTCGAGTTGTTCAAGTTCACGCTTGAGCTTGTTCTCGGCGCGCTCGCGATCCTTGCTAGTCATGTTTCCTCCATCTATCCAGTAGTCCATCCAACCCGCGAAGACGAGAGGGCGGACCAAGAGCCACGGTGGAGTCTAGAGCCGCGTGGGGCGGCTGTGAATCCTTGGTGCCTCGCTAGGCTTCACTAGTCCAGACGAATCTGCGCCTCGGAGGGTTCCCGTGTTCGTAGCCGGCTTTCCAGCCGCTGCCTTTGGCACCAACTGCTATGTCCTGGCTAGCGGCCCCGGTCAAGAGTGTGTGGTCGTGGACCCAGGCACCGATGTGGGACCCCAGTTGGACGAGATCATCGCTGAAAACCGCCTGAAGCCGGTCGCTGTGCTGCTCACGCACGGACACATAGACCACACATTTTCGGTGACTCCCGTCTGTGGTGCGCGCGGGATTCCGGCGTGGATTCACCCGGGTGATCGGCACTTGTTGGTTGACCCGATGTCTGGGCTATCGGCCGAGACCAAGCAGTTCTTTGGTGGTCGATTGGAGTGGAGTGAGCCGGATGACATCAAGGAGCTCGTGGATGGCGCGGTTATGGACATCGCTGGCATGCACATCACGGTTGACCACGCCCCTGGACACACTCAGGGATCGGTGATGTTTCGACCAGCGATGGATGCAGGCGCTGACCCGCTGTTGATTTCAGGGGATGTGCTTTTTCGTGAAGGTATTGGGCGCACCGACCTGCCTGGTGGATCACCTGAATTAATGCAACAAAGTTTGAACGCCAAGTGCTTGTCGCTAGCTGACAACACGGTGGTGCTGCCAGGACATGGGGACTCCACCACCATCGGTTACGAGCGCACGCACAATCCGTTCATTGATGGTGCTCCATCTCCTGCAAGGGGTCTGTAGTGGCCGAGAACTTGCGCTCACCCAAGGGCACCTTTGACCTCTTGCCACCACACAGTGACGCGTTCTTGCGCGTGCGTGAAATCATGGGGCAACACGCACAACGTGCCGGCTACGGCTACATCGAAACCCCAACGTTTGAAGACACCGCCCTGTTCGTGCGCGGCGTGGGTGCGTCCACGGATGTTGTGGCCAAGGAGATGTATTCCTTCACCAGCAAGGGTGATGACCAACTCACGTTGCGACCGGAGGGAACCGCGTCAGTGATGCGAGCCATCCTCGAGCACGGGCTGCACAAGGGCGCCCTGCCGCTCAAGCTCTGGTACTCCGGTTCGTTCTATCGCTATGAGCGACCGCAGGCCGGACGGTATCGCCACTTTTCGCAGGTAGGAGCTGAGGCGGTTGGCAGTGATGACCCGGCCCTGGATGCTGAACTGATCATCACGGCGATGGACATCTTTTCTGCCCTGGGGCTTAAGCGCGTGACGTTGTTATTGAACTCGTTGGGTGACGACACTGACCGCCCGGCTTATCGTCGGGCACTCGTTGCATTCTTGGACACCCTCGAGCTGGATGAAGCCACCCGCGAGCGCGTCAAGCTCAATCCGTTGCGGGTACTGGACGACAAGCGTGACGAGGTACAGGTGCAACTTGTCGATGCGCCGGTCATGGCTGATTTCTTGTCTGAGGCCAATCAAGAGCACTACGACACCGTTCGGTCGTTGTTGCGAACTGCTGGCGTGGAGTGGATCGAATCTGCTCACCTAGTGCGTGGCTTGGACTACTACACCCGCACTGCCTTTGAGTTTGTGCACGACGGCCTGGGTTCGCAATCGGCTGTTGGTGGCGGTGGTCGTTATGACGGGCTAGCCACATCAATTGGTGGTCCCGACATTCCTGCCGTGGGTTGGGCGCTGGGTGTGGACCGGACGATCTTGGCGATGCAAGCCGAGGGCTTGCTCACTGAAAGCTCCTCGTCAGTCGACGTTTTTGCTGTTCCCATCGGCGCGGAGTGCGCGGCCGTGGCCTTTGACCTGGTGACCCAACTGCGGCGGGCTGGGGTCTCGGCCGACCTGGCCGTTGATGGGCGGGGCCTGAAGGGCGCTATGAAGGCTGCTGATCGCAGCGGTGCGGCGCTGGCCCTAGTGATCGGGGAGCGCGACTTGGCTGATGGAGCGGTGCAACTGAAGACCATGGAAACCGGCGAACAGGTGTCGGTTCCACTCGCACAAGTGGTCAGTGATGTCATTAACACTCTTATGTTGAGCAAAGATGGAAGGAACCAGCAGTGATTCGCACCCGCGAAGCCGGATCGATTCGCGCCACCGACGAGGGAACCAACGTCGTGTTGGCTGGCTGGATTGCTCGTCGCCGAGACCACGGTGGCGTGGCATTTTTTGATGTGCGGGATGCTTCCGGAATTGTGCAAGTCGTCATCCACGACGCCGATGTGGCGCACGACCTGAAGAACGAGACCTGTGTGCAAATCACTGGCACCGTTAGCATTCGTCCACCCGGCAATGAAAATGCTGACCTTCCCACTGGTGCGATTGAGCTCGTTGCCGACGACGTAGTCGTGCTCTCCACCTCGGCGCCGTTGCCGTTTCAAATTGATGACCAAACCGAAGTGGGCGAAGAAGCGCGCCTGAAGTGGCGGTACCTCGATCTGCGTCGCAGCGGCCCTGCCAAGGCCCTGCGGATGCGTAGCGAAGCCAACCGCATTGCCCGTGAAGTGCTGCAAAAGCACAATTTCGTTGAGATCGAAACCCCGACCCTGACCGCATCAACGCCAGAAGGCGCCCGAGACTTTTTGGTTCCCGCTCGCCTCAAGCCCGGTACTTGGTACGCCCTGCCACAGTCTCCGCAGTTGTTTAAGCAACTCCTGATGGTGGCTGGGATGGAGCGTTACTACCAGATCGCTCGTTGTTACCGTGACGAAGACTTCCGCGCCGACCGTCAGCCGGAGTTCACTCAGCTCGATATTGAAATGTCGTTCGTTGAACAAGACGACATCATCGCTTTAGGTGAAGAAGTCGTTCGTGCGTTGTGGCAAGGAACGATCAACCACACCATTGGTGACATTCCCCGCATGACCTATGCGGACTCGATGGAGAAGTACGGAACCGACAAGCCGGACCTGCGCTTTGAATTAGAACTCACCGACTTAACGCAGTACTTCTCGGCTACTGAGTTTCGCGTGTTCCAGGCCGAACATGTTGGCGCTGTGGTTATGCCCGGTGGAGCTAGTCAACCGCGCCGCCAGTTCGATGCCTGGCAGGAATGGGCTAAGCAACGGGGTGCTCGAGGTCTGGCCTATGTCAGTTTTGATGAAAGCGGCGAACTCACCGGTCCGGTAGCCAAGAACCTAACCGATCAAGAGCGCGAAGGACTTATGGCCGCTGTTGGCGCGAAGCCAGGTGACTGCGCGTTCTTTGCTGCCGGTAAGCGCTCAGAAGCCTTGGGCTTACTGGGTGCGGCTCGACTGGAAATTGGTAACCGCTGCGCATTGATCGACCACAGTCAGTGGTCCTTCGTCTGGGTCGTTGACGCGCCGATGTTTGAAGCGATCACCGATGACGATGGCAACGATGGCTGGACTGCGGTTCACCATCCCTTTACCGCTCCCAATGCCGATTGGGCAGACACGTTCACGCAACAACCGGGCGAAGCACTTGCTTGGGCCTACGACATTGTCTGCAACGGTAATGAAATCGGTGGCGGATCGATCCGTATTCACCAAGGCAAAATGCAGGCTGACGTCTTTAATGTTTTGGGTATCACCTCGGAAGAAGCCGAAAGTAAATTTGGCTTCTTGCTGGAAGCCTTTAAGTACGGCCCGCCTCCGCACGGCGGTATTGCCTTGGGTTGGGACCGGATTTGCATGCTTCTGGCAGGTGCTAACTCATTGCGTGAAGTCATTGCCTTCCCCAAGACCGGTGGGGGACATGACCCACTTACTGGCGCGCCAACGGTGATTACGCCTCGTCAAAGGCTGGAAGCCGGCATTGACGCGAAGCCTGAGCTAAACCAGGAGTAATCGCAGTGGTAGCCCAGTTTGTTGTACACCGTGCGGGCTGCATCGTTGTCGGCATGCATGCCCAGCGTCACGATCGGGAATTCCGTTAACAGTTGCTGGGTCAGCCAGCCGGTAACGGCCAGCGCCAAGCCTTGTCCGCGATGGTCGGGGTGAGTGGCCACGGAGGCTAGGTGCGGCTTACCTGCGATGCGCATGGTTTCGGCCGCGCACGAAACCACTGTCCCCGAAGAATCCACGATGCCCGCCCATCGCGTCGCCAGGGGATTTTCCGGTCCTGCCCAGTGAGTGGGCGAAGCCAGGTTGAGGAGTTCTTTGATCTGCGATGCGACGCCCTCTTGGCTGACATCAAGCCACTGCACCTTTGCAAAGAGTGGCGTGGGTGTCGGCGAGGTGTCGGTCCACCACCAATCCCACGGTGCGCCCTGACCATTGTGGGCCCAGGAGATCTGACGTAGATCGAGAAATGTGCGCAGTGATTCATGCGCGGCTCGAGGGATCGTGCACCCAGACAGTTCGCCACCATCAGGCACGCTGGGGTAATCAGCCAAGCAAGCAGACATCAAAGCAACACTGGCAGCCGGTTGGCCGACCACTGTGGCCCACGGTTGATCGCGCATGTTGGATGAATCCTTAACAAAGCACAACGCCACAATCTCGCCCGCCTGCGTTGCCGAGTAGGCGCTGAGGAGTTCACCCGCCGCAAGTTCGCATGACAGGTAGGGCTGACCTGCTGGCCAGGCCACAACGGAGTCCGGATCCTGGACGGTTCGGATGTCTAATTCAGGCGTGCTCATACCTACTAGTGTGACGGCAATG
>JBAXSF010000041.1:0-9910 GCA_037130835.1 Actinomycetes bacterium | reverse complement strand
GCAACCAATTGCATCACGCCTCAATCACGCAAGGACGCTCTCCAGCGTCACAGCAGGCAGTTCAGGGAACGCTTCGGCGACAGCTGCATAGGTCAACTTCCCATCGTAAGTGTTCAGTCCAAGCGCGAGAGCGTGATCCTTACGCATCGCGTCCTTCCACCCGCGATTGGCTAGTTCCAAAGCGTACGGAAGCGTGACGTTGGTCAACGCGTACGTCGAGGTGTAAGGAACCGCTCCAGGCATATTGGCCACGCAATAGAAGACAGTGCCGTGGACCTTATAGGTGGGATCGGAATGCGTCGTGGGCTTGGAGTCTTCGAAGCAACCCCCCTGGTCAATCGCGATATCGACCAGCACTGCCCCGGTCTTCATTTGAGAGACCAGCTCGTTGGTCACCAACTTCGGAGCCTTCGCCCCAGGAACCAGCACGGCGCCAATGACCAGATCGGCGTCGCGAACCGCACGTTCAATTTCAAATTTATTGGAGGCAACCGTTTGCACATGGCCTTGATAAATCCGGTCCATGGTCCGCAGTCGATCAATGTTGTTATCCATCAAGATCACTTCAGCTTCCATACCCAAGGCAATGGCTGCGGCATTGGCTCCGGCCACACCGGCGCCAATAACTACGACTTTGGCCGCGTACACCCCTGACACGCCACCCATCAGGACACCGCGACCGCCGTTGACTCGCTGCAGGGTCGTCGCACCCACTTGTGGCGCCATACGGCCGGCCACCTCTGACATCGGCGCCAGCAAAGGCAGTGTGCGCCCAGGCAATTCCACAGTCTCGTAGGCGATGCCAGTTACGCCTTGCTTGAGCAGGGCCTGAGCACATTCTTTTCCGGCCGCTAAGTGCAGGTAGGTGAACAGCGTCTGGCCTTCGCGCATGCGGTGGTACTCATCGGCGATCGGCTCTTTGACTTTAAGAATGAGATCTCCGGTGGCCCACACATCATCAGCGGTGGGAAGGATCGTTGCACCGGCCGCGATGTACTCCTCGTCGGTAATCGACGAGCCCACGCCAGCTGACTCCTGCACGAAGACTTCGTGGCCGTGGTGAACCAACTCCACCACTCCCGCAGGCGTAATGGCCACTCGAAATTCATTATTCTTAATTTCGCTAGGGATTCCGACCTTCACGATGCCAACCTCGTCTCAGAATGGAATGCGATTCCTTTTCCACCATAGACCCGTTTGCGCAAAACTACGATGTGTCCCGCAAGCGAAAGGACCCAAATGTCCTTTTGTCAGTGGCGCGCGGCAACGCTAGCGCGGGTTTCGCAGTCCCAGGGCCAACACCGCGCACGCCAACGTGGCATTGCGAACCTGGCCCGCCAAAACGGCATCAATAACTGCGGGCAAAGGAAAACGACCCACCACGATGTCGGCCTCTTCCCCCTCGGGAACGAAATCGGCGACCTCGCAGGCGGACAAGTGTTCAGCCAAGAAGACCGAAATGACCTCATCACTGCCACCAGGTGTCAGAGCTAATTCCAGCAGAGGCGTCCACTGTGCAGCTTGAAGCCCGGCCTCTTCCGCGAGCTCGCGTTGGGCGGTGACCAAGGCTGGTTCGCCCTCAACATCGCGAAGGCCGGCCGGCACTTCCCACATGCGAGCCATCATCGGGTGGCGATATTGCTCCACGAGCACCACGTGCCCGTCGTCATCGAGCGCGATCACCGCGACGGCACCTGGATGGCGCACTACATCGCGTTGAACCAAGCCCCCACTACTCAAAACGACATCATCAGTGACCACGCTCCACACGTGCCCGGAAAAACTGACCTGTGAGCCAGTAACTGTGCTGCCACCTGGGTGATCGTATAAAAGTGCGACATCGAGCACCGGCACGGTAGAGGTCACGAGTGGCACCTAGCGCGTTGAGCTTGCCAGGGATTGGCCTGATCGAATGGCCAATACGGCGGCCACCAATCCCGCAAAGAGCGGGTGCGCAGCAGTGGGCCGGGAACGAAATTCGGGGTGAGCCTGGGTAGCCACGTAGTACGGGTGGACATCGGCCGGAAGCTCAACGAATTCCACCAAGTGACCATCGGGTGAAGTGCCCGAGAAAACCAAGCCGGCTTCTTCCAGCGCTGGACGATAGGTGTTGTTGACTTCGTAGCGATGGCGATGGCGCTCTTCAATCAGGTCCGATCCATAGGTGCGCTGCACAACAGTGCCGGGGACAAGGGCAGCTGGGAAAAGGCCCAAGCGCATTGTTGCTCCCATGTCGCGTTCGCCGGAGACCACGTCGTGCTGGTCATTCATGGTCGCAATGACCGGCGTTGAGGTTTCGGGATCAAATTCGGCTGAATCCGCTTGTGCCAAACCGGCCACGTTACGAGCGAATTCGATGACCATGCATTGCAATCCAAGACACAGACCCAACGTGGGGATCCGGTTCTCACGGGCATACTTCAACGCGCCTAACTTGCCCTCGATGCCCCGAACACCAAAACCGCCAGGCACGCAGATCGCGTCGACACCAGCCAACTCCTGGGCAGCCCCAGCCGGTGATTCGCAATCATCGGACGCAACCCAACGCAGGTTTACTCGCGCATCGTTGGCGAACCCACCAGCGCGAAGGGCTTCAGTGACCGACAGGTAGGCATCGGGAAGGTCAATGTACTTACCGACTAATGCAATGGTGACCTCGTGAGCTGGGTGATGAACAACCCGCAGCAACTCATCCCATGCCGTCCAGTCAACGTCGCGGAAGTTCAGACCCAAGCGACGAACAACAAAAGCGTCAATACCTTCTTTGTGCAGCACTTTCGGAATGTCATAGATGCTTGGCGCATCGCTTGCGGCAACTACAGCTTCTTCGTCAACGTCACACATCATGGAAACCTTGCGCTTAATGCCATCGGGAACCGGACGGTCAGCGCGCAAGACGATGGCGTCAGGCTGTATTCCAATGTTGCGCAGCGCAGCTACTGAGTGCTGAGTGGGCTTGGTCTTCAGTTCGCCCGATGGACCGATGTATGGCAAGAGGGAAACGTGCAGCACGAAGGTGTTATCCCGCCCGATTTCGTGCCTAACCTGGCGCACCGCCTCTAGGAAAGGCAATGACTCAATGTCACCTACGGTGCCACCGACTTCTGTGATCACAACGTCGATTCCTTCGCCACCCATGTCCAAGATGCGCGACTTAATCTCATTGGTGATGTGCGGAATGACCTGCACCGTGTCACCGAGATATTCGCCGCGACGTTCGCGAGCGATAACCGTTGAATACACCTGACCGGTGGTCACGTTGGCCGAACCATGCAAATTCGTGTTGAGGAAACGCTCGTAATGTCCGATGTCAAGGTCGGTTTCCGCGCCGTCATCGGTAACAAAGACTTCACCATGTTGAAAGGGGTTCATCGTCCCTGGGTCAACATTGAGATAAGGGTCAAGTTTTTGCATTGTGACGCTTAGTCCTCTAGCGGTGAGCAGATTGCCCAGCGAGGACGCGGTTAAACCTTTACCAAGGGACGATGCCACTCCACCGGTAACAAAAATGTGCTTGGTGGAATTGGTGGCTGCCAAGAGGGGCTCCCGCGGTATGAACTAGCTGACTTTGCACGATTCGAATGAACCGCCCACGGGATTACAACCTATCATCGACCCTTCGGTCTTGGACGCGGCACGCAGATTACCTGCCTATTTCAATGAACTCAGGAACGTCCCGATGGCACCAAAAGTCCCAAACCGCCCCTGGGCGCCCGCAGCCAAGGCATAGACGGCGGCAATCCGACCACGCGCCTTGCCCACCTGCTCGGTCACCGACAACCGGGCTTGATTACTCGGAGCTTTCCAGATCTTGACCAAAGCCGAATCCTTGAGTGTGTTCCCCGGGGTCGCAATGACCGTCACCACGGAATTACCTGCCAAAGCCCCGCCCACGTCGCTCAACGTGGTCGCCGGAGCCGAAGGACTGGAGTCAGGTACGACGAAAAGCACCAGATCCGCCTTTTTTGATGGCGTGCCCGTCAAAGTTATGGCTTGCACTGAGGCCAGGGCATCCAGAAATCCTTTTGCTTGTTGATTATCCACTCCGACCGCGGCCTTGTTAGCAGTCGAGATGGCATCGGCTAACGCGACCTGCACCCGAGTTCCTGGTTCACCAGAAACCGCAGCGGTGCCAGCTGGAGCAAGTCGCGTAGCCAAATCATCAAGGGAAACTTGTTGTTCCGGCGCAATGAACTTGTCGGAAAGAGCGACTCCACCCGTCACTGTTCCGCCAGCTTGCGTAACTGCCTCAGCGAGTTTTGCCGCTGTCTCAGGTGCGATGCCGGGAGCAAGGACGACGACGACTTTGCGCCCCTTCAGCTGGTTAGCGATCAGACTTGATTGCGCGCTGTCGAGGAAGCTGTCTTCGCCGCTGATTCGTTGGTTAGCTGCCTTTTCGGCCTGCGTCAACGCCGCGACCTCGGAATTCTTGGCAGCCAGGGATTTGCCGAATGGCCCCACACCGACTAAGACTGTGGCGCCCAAGACAGTCCCGACGAGCAACAACGCGACCCCGGCTCCCACGAACCATCGCACCCGGCCCTGCGGAGAGGCAAAAAGGGAAGCCAACCTTCCCGGCTCGCCCGATTCACGGGTCAAGATTTCCAGCGTAGACAACGTGACTAAGCGACCGCCACCATCAAGGCGGGCTAACGCTGAACTCGCGGTTTCTTCGCGTGGACGATCCATGAGAGCGACGAGGGATTCATCGACGACTTCGGTTCCACCAATAACCACCGAGCGAGCGCCGGCGTTAAACAAAATCCACGCTGCGCCTTCGACGATGGACCACTGGTCACTGACCACAACGGCTAACGGCTGGTCATCGACACCCTCGTTGGTTTGACGTCGATCCGCATCACCAACAAATGCAATATCAGCGACAACCTTGAGATCCTTGGCACCAGCGAGACCTTCCGGCCCAGCGGTGGCCACCACCACGTCGGCGATCGAAGCCGCCAACCTGGCTTGCGCTGGTGTCATCCTGCCGGCGATGAGAAGAACCACATTTCCACGCACCGCGTCAATCAATGCGGGATCCGGCCTAACGTCTGCGCCTGACGTGCGTAACAAAGCAACGGTGTCAGACAACAAGGCCTCGGTCCGAGTACGTACTCCCCCGGACAGTTCTGCTCGGGCTGCATCTTCGATCAAGATCGCCGCCGTACACAACCGCCCCTGCGCAACCACTTTGTCATGTTGCACGAGTGAGTTGCCGGTGATTTCGACTCGCTCCCCGTCACGCAAAAACGAGGCCGACGTCCCGACCGAATCCACCACGGTCACGCCAGCATCAACCAACATCATGGGACCGGTGGCCGGAAAGCGTCCTGAATAACTAGGGCTCACGTTCACCACCGCACCCACGCCCGCGCTAACGATCGAAGCGGCAAGGGATCGATCCATATCCAAAACATCGAGCACCAGGGCATCTCCGGGCTGGCTTCGCGCTATCGTCTCGGCGACATTGAGCCCAGTGCGCAGGGTGTATCCCTGGACTGACTCGTCTGCCGTGTCAGTCTCAGCCCTACGTCGACCGCGACTCATGCCCTGTCCTGCGCTTTCATCTGTCCAGCTGTCACAAGGAGTTCTTCAGCATGGGCTAATCCGGCTTGCGAATCGGCCAATCCGGCCAGCATTCTGGTGAGTTCGCCGGCCCGCTGTGAACCATCGAGTTCCACGATAGTGGCTCGGCTTTCGTTGTCATCTCGCACAACAACGAAGTGCTGATCAGCAAAGGCTGCGACCTGAGGCAAATGTGTAACGATGACGACCTGTGCTTGCTGACCCAGCCGGGCTAGACGCAAACCCACATCCACTGCTGCGCGTCCGCCTACCCCAGCGTCCACTTCATCGAAGACAAACGTCCCTACCGGATCCGCACCTGCCAACACCACCTCAAGGGCCAACATGACCCGGGACAGTTCACCACCGGATGCACCCTTGTGGAGGGGAACGGGGGTCGCGTCAGCGCGAGGTTGTAACAAGAAGGCCACATCGTCCGCCCCGGTTGGCCCATGCGTTGTTGCGCTCACATCGACCATCAGTGCCGACGACGGCATGGCTAACGCATGCAGTTCCTGCGTGACTGCAGCGGAGAGCTGGCCGGCTGTCTTGGTGCGTTGCCCAGAAATCTTCGCGCTCGATTGGTTGAGCCGGGTCGTCAGCTCATCAATGCGAGCCTGCAGTTGTGCCACCAGTTCATCGCCCTCGGGAGCTGCCACTAATTCCTCTGCAGCAGTTCGCCAGGCGATGACCTGTTCCAATGATTGAGTGGGACCACCAAATCGTCGACACAATTCGGACAACTGGCTGCGACGCTGTTGGATCTGCTCCAAGCGGCCGGGCTCAACGTGGAGGTCAGCCAGATACGCCCGCAACTGCGCCGACACCTCGTCGACCAGGATCTGCAATTCCTGCAGTTGGCTACCGCTGGGCTCCAGAGTCACGTCACGACCAATGACAGCTGACAGCGCTTTGTGCGCGTTGGCTATCGATGACTGCGCGTGACCAGTTGCCTCGTCATCACTTCCCTGCAAGGCAGTCAATGCAACAGCGGCTGCCTCCACCAATTCATCCACGCTTTCTAGACGCACTGCCTCTTGCTTCAGTTCCGCATCTTCACCCACGCGGGGATTAACAGCGACAATCAACTCCAGTCCAAGGACGGCTTCTTCACGACGAACGAGCAACTGGGCTGAATCCTTGGTTGCTTCCAGCAACTGAGCCTGAATACCTTCGCGCTGATTCCACACCTCTCGATGTTCAGCGACGCGTTGTTGATGATCCGAGCCGGCGGATCGATCCAGAAGGTCGCGCTGCAAACTCGCGCGGCGCAACAGTAACTGATCGGATTGCCCATGAATTGCTGTGAGTTCTTCGCCCAATTGCGCCAGTGTCGTAGCCGGCACACTCGCACCGCCAGCAAACGCCCGCGAACGACCCTCGCTACTTACCGTGCGACGTAGCACGAGAAGTTCGCCGTCAATTTCCCCGCCCGCCTCAGTCACCCAGTCGACTACTGCGCTGGGCACAGCACTCCAGATTCCTTCAACCGCAAGGCGTTCTCCACTTACCTGCGTCGCCGGAACCTTTCCACCAGCCAACAGGGACAGCGCCGTAAGCACCGTGGTCTTTCCTGTCCCTGTCTCGCCGGTAAGAACCGTCAGGCCAGGTTTAAGTTCCAAGGCAACGTCATGAACGATTGCCGAACCGGAAATGCTCAGCTCATCTAACATGTCAGCCTCGTCCGGTTCCTCGCCAGCCGTTAACTGGCAGATCGAACTTGTCCACAAGACGGTCGGTAAAGGGCGATTGCTGCAAACGAGCCAACGAAATTGATTGTTGGCCTCGTCGAACCTCCACGCGCGATCCTGGCGGGAGGTCTACTGATCGGCGTCCGTCACAACACAAGACCGCGTCCACACTTGTGGCGAGGACTTCGAGAGCAACAACCGAATCTGGCCCCACAACCAAGGGCCGCGCAAACAGTGCGTGGGCGCTAATGGGGACAACAAGCAAAGCATCGACATTGGGCCAGACGACGGGCCCACCAGCGGAAAATGCATAAGCGGTTGATCCAGTGGGCGTGGCACACACCACGCCATCGCCACCCCAGCGCGACAACGGACGGCCGTCCACTTCCACAATCATTTCCACCATGCGTTCGCGGCCAGCTTTTTCTACCGTCGCTTCGTTGATAGCCCAGCCGCGGGCAATTTCAGATCCATTGCACGTTGCTACGACATCGAGAGTGACCCGCTCCTCAACGCTGTAATCGCCGGCGACCACCTGTGACACGACTTTCGCCGTGTCATTGCCTTCGGCCTCAGCCAAAAAGCCCACATGGCCCAAATTCACACCCAGCAAGGGAACGTGCGCCTGCCGCGTGATCTCAGCAGCACGCAACAGCGTTCCGTCGCCGCCCAGAACTACAGCCAGGTCTGCATTGGCGTCATCAAGCGAAACGGGCACTACGCCATCAACCGCAAGGTCGGCTGCTTCGTCGGTAAGAGCGCGCACCGTCAGACCTTTGGCCAAGAAAGCCTGCGCCATCTCTCGGGCCGCAAGCAAGGCCACGTCACGCCCGGTATGAGCGATCAAGAGCACACTCGAGGGCACTCGCGTTGGACTCACGAAGGACCCTCCTTAATAGCTCGATCAAGTTCAACGGGATTCAACGCTTGGGCACCGTGCCCCAGCCACAAGAAATACTCGACATTCCCAGCGGGACCGGGCAAGACACTGGCCGTGACTCCCCTGACACCCCAACCTAACGCGAAAGCACTGTCAGCGATGCTACTCACCGCAGCGGCTCGCTGCGCTGGCTCGCGAACAACCCCACCGGTGCCGAGCGCCTCCTTGCCCACCTCAAACTGTGGCTTGACCATGACCACCACATCGGCAGTGGTTGAGCAACACCCCACCAAAGCGGGCAACACCAAAGTCAGCGAGATGAAGGACAGGTCAGCCACGACCAGATCCACCAGGCCACCAATCTGCTCCGGGGTCAAAGTCCGGACGTTGGTTCGATCAACAATCTCGACTCGATCCGAGCTTTGGATCGACCAGGCCAGCTGGCCATACCCCACATCTACTGCCACGACGTGCTCAGCGCCTCTGCGCAACAAAACATCGGTGAACCCGCCCGTAGATGCGCCTGCATCCAAACATCGCTTTCCAGCAACGACTATGTCGGGCCACGCATCAAGCGCACCCGCGAGTTTGTGTGCGCCACGCGAGACATAACCCAAGTCAGCTTCATCGGACAGCACAACAATGGAGACGTTGTCCTCGACTTGCGTGGCTGGCTTAGTCGCAATGTTTCCCTGGACTTTCACCCGTCCATCGCCGATTAATTCAACAGCCTGCTCACGCGAACGAGCCAAGCTCCTACGAACCAATTCGGCATCTAGCCTGCGTCGAGGCACGACGACACTCTCAGTCTTGGTCGAGTGTGAGCATCGCATCTTGCAGGGCGCGATGAACCTGGGTAAAAACAGCGGGATGATCACTCACCGGCAACTGGTCAAGGTCACGCAGTTCCGCAATGGCTGCATCGACACGAGGGTCCCCTGTTTGCACATCAAGAGGGAGCAAGCCTTGGCTATCCACGGACGCACCGGATTCGGCTGTCTCTGAAATCTCTGGGTTTGACTGGTTCACAGGCTCCACGCTATCTATCTAGCCCGACCACATCAACGACCTGGTCCTCTTGAGCCCACGCCGCAGCAGCCGCACAGCGGACGCCATCAACCCCATCTGCACTTTGTCCTTGATCCCGAGCAGGTGCAGTCACCACGACAACTGCGCCTTCCAGATGGGCGGACCACCCGCGGTGTTCCCACCGCTGCCCTGAGTTAGCAATGTCGCTCACGATGTCGCGAATAAAGACCTGCTCGGTCACGAGCCCTTGCAAGTCGGCGGCAATGAGGTCAGGACGCTGGCCTAACGGTGCTAGGACCGCATGCTTGGCCGAACAGATCCCAGATAAGACCAACAAACTGGTCAACCCCGCATTAATAGCTCCGGCAATGTCAGTGTCCAAACGATCACCGATCACCAAGGCGTTCTTGGCTTGAAAGCGGTCGATTGCGTTGCGGTACAACGTCGGTTCTGGTTTGCCGGCAACCAGCGGGGTCACGCCACTGGCCTCTTGCACAGCGGCGACAAAAGATCCACTTCCCGGGGCTATGCCCTGTGGTGTGGGGAAGGTGCGATCCGTGTTGGTCGCAACGAACAAGGCGCCGGCGGCAACCGCGTAACTTGCCGAAGCCAGATCCCGCCACGAAATATCTGGACCAAAACCCATCAGGATCGCTACGGCCTCTGGGCTTGAGGGCGCCACCGCACGCAAACCTGCGGCTTCCACCGAAGCGCTGACCCCTACACCTCCAACAATGCCAACGGC
>JBAXSF010000040.1:0-9944 GCA_037130835.1 Actinomycetes bacterium | reverse complement strand
GACTAACTGGACCAGAACCAGTTGGGCTGCCAATTACCCCATACCCCATGGGTTCGCCAACGACCAGCGAAGGCCACAGTCTACAAGCCCTCAGGTCGGCTGCTCGCACCCCCGCTGACTTGTAAAAGACCCTGACTAATCCAGCGCTTTCGCATCGCCTCAGCTACTACAACGAAGATCGTCAATTGCACCAGATCAATCACTACGAGAGACCATGGGGCATCTGGCGAGGTCAACTGCTCGGAGAAGTTCGAGTACGCCGCGGCCGCCAAAAGTGCCACGAAATTGTTGACCGTGTGCAGCGCGATTGAGATCTCTAGGCCACCGGTGCGCATGACCAAGAAGCCGGCAACCAGGCCAAAAGCGAAACGATCCAAGAACAGTGGTGCACTTTGCCCACCATGAGCCAGCGCAAACAACAGTGAGGTGATGACGATCGAAACGGCAGGAAATTTCACCCAAGCGCCGATCGCCTGACCTAGGTAGCCACGAAAAGCGAACTCTTCGCCAGCGGCTTGCAGCGGTGTCGTGAGGACAACCACTAAGGCCAAACCAACGAATGTGCCGACCGAGCTTCGGCTAGCTCCTGCGGAACTCTCGCCCCCCACCGGCAAGACACTGGCTAAGACATACGTACCCACAACCACAGCGGTCGAAATTCCCACACACCGCCAAAACCAATTCCATCGAAAGCCTCTGGTCACTGAGATCAGGAAGCGAGGGTCCATCCGATGGACCGCCCACACGGGAAACATCGCGCACGGAATAAGGGCAGCCAAACTGAGATTGGTGATCAGGAATACCAGCGGCGAGCCTTGATCGTTGAGAAAATCAATGTTTTTGTTTACCGCAACGTAAGCAACCCCGGGAACGATGACCAATACCGCGATCACGCTGAGATAGGTCCAGAAGAACAAGCCCAATCCCACGAGTGGCTTCCACCAGCGATACGTCGAATTGCGAAGGAGCCGAAGATAGGGGCGGTCAACATCCACTGGCGGCTCAGGCATCCGCCATTGGTCTGCATCCGAACCAAACGTCACGAGGCTTGATAGTCCCGTGCGCGAGCAAGGCGAGCCAAAGACTTTTCTTTGCCTAACAACTCCATCGACTCAAACAACGGTGGTGAGATCAATCTCCCCGTCATGGCCACACGCAACGGTGCGAAGGCTGTCTTCGGCTTGAGTTCCATCTTTTCAATAAGCGCACTTCGCAACGCGTGTTCAATCGTCTCCGTCGTGAAGTCCGTCAGGCCTTCTAAAGCTTCTTTGGCCGCATCGAGCACTGAATGGGCCGCCTCACCCAAGGCCTTATTGGCCGGTGCCGGATCAAAGGCAAATTGCGCTTCGGTGGCAAACAAGAATCCCAGCATGGGGGCAGCCTCACTGAGCAATCCCATCCGTTCTTGGACCAAGGGTGCGGCTTTGGTTACCAGGTCACGCTGTTGCGCAGATGGTTCGGCCGCAATCACGCCGTCGAGGATCAGGCGGTCCTGAATTCGAGCAGCAAAATCCGTGGGGTCAAGCTCGCGGATGTGGGAGGAGTTAATTGATTCGGCCTTTTTCAGATCAAATCGCGCCGGATTGGCGTTGACTCTAGAAATCTCAAAGGCCTGGACCATTTCGGTCATCGAGAATATGTCTCGATCCTCACTCAACGACCAGCCCAGGAGGGACAGGTAATTCAATAATCCTTCAGGGATAAAGCCATGGTCGCGATAGAAGCCAATCGCTGACTCGGGGTCACGCTTACTGAGCTTCTTGTTGCCCGCACCCATGACATAGGGCAGGTGGCCAAAGGTGGGAGTCGTACCCGATCCCACGCCGATCTGAGCCAACGCCTGATACATGGCCATTTGGCGAGGCGTTGAGGACAAGAGGTCTTCACCACGCAGTACGTGAGTGATGTTCATCAAGGCATCATCAACGGGGTTTACCAAGGTGTACAGCGGCTCACCATTACCGCGAACAATCACATAGTCCGGGATCGAGCCAGCCGGAAAGGTAATCTCGCCACGAATGAGGTCCTGTACCACCAAATCCTCGTACGGCATCTTTAGGCGCAGGACGGGATCGCGCCCCATAGAACGAAACTGCGCGCGTTGCGCATCGCTTAAGTCTCGATCAAAGTTGTCATAGCCGAGTTTGGGGTTTGCTCCCTTGGCGACGTGGCGCTCTTCGACTTCTTCGGGCGTGGAAAACGATTCATACGCCAATCCAGCATCGAGCAGTTGGCGTGCAACATCGCGATAGATCTTGAGCCGCTCACTTTGACGATAAGGGGCATGCGGACCACCAACGACCGGTCCTTCGTCCCAGTCCAACCCAAGCCACGCCAAGCTATCGAGTAAGGCTTCGTAACTTGCTTCGCTGTCGCGCGCAGAATCGGTGTCTTCAATGCGAAAAACGAACGTGCCACCGTTGTGCCGGGCAAAGGCCCAGTTGAACAACGCCGTCCGCACCAGGCCCACGTGCGGATTGCCGGTAGGAGATGGGCAAAAACGAACGCGGACCGAGGGGTCCAGCGGCTGGTTCAAGGAACCCGAAGTCACAGTGTCATCACCTTGTCTAGTTGGACACTGAATTTATCAGCGAACCAATGCCTTCGATACGCACCTCGACCGTGTCCCCCGCGTGCAATGTGGACACGCCAGCCGGGGTGCCGGTCAAGATCACATCGCCGGGCAACAAGGTCATGATGCGCGATGTGTACGCAACAAGGTCGGCCACGGAGAACACCATCTCGCTGGTGCGTCCGTCTTGAGCCACGCGATCATCAATGTGACAAGACACCGCTAGGTCAGCGGGATCCAGCGCTGTTTCAATCCACGGACCTAGCGGGCAGAACGTGTCAAAGCCCTTCGCGCGACTCCACTGGCCATCACTTCGCTGCAGGTCCCGAGCAGTAACGTCATTGGCGCAGGTGTACCCGAGGATCACTTCATGGGCTCGTTCCGCAACAACGTCCTTACACAAACTGCCGATCACCACGGCTAGCTCGGCTTCGTGCTGCACATCACTTGACAGTTCCGGCAGGCGAATGACATCGCCAGGCCCAGCCACCGATGTTGAGGGCTTGAGGAACATCAAGGGTTCCTTCGCCACCTCATTTCCCAATTCCGCTGCGTGCTCGGCATATGTGCGGCCGAAGGCACATATCTTTGACGGTAAAACTGGCGACAGCAAACGAACTGCCGGCAGGGGCAGTCGCTTGTCGGTCAATTCGATGTCGCCAAAGGGATGGTTCTTGATGATCGCGATCTCTAGGGCCTCAAGGGGACCAGTGGGATCACCCTCGACCACCCCGTAGCCAACGACGCCTTCGAATGCAAAGCGAGCGATGCGCACTCACTGACTCCTGTCAATAGGTGGTGCTGGGAATTACGCCGTCGGAGCAACGATTTGATGCATCCAACCATGCGGATCCGGACGGGAGCCATGCTGGATTTGTAAGAGCTCGTCGCGCAGTTGCAACGTCACTGGTCCCGATTGACCAGCACCTACTTCCCACGTGGCATCCGTTGATTTGACTTTGCCAACCGGGGTAATCACTGCAGCGGTTCCACAAGCAAAGACTTCAGTAATGTCTCCCGAGGCATTCCCCTCGCGCCATTGATCCACATTGATGCGCTCTTGCCCAACGGCATAACCCAAATCCTGGGCTACCTGGAGCAACGATTCGCGCGTCACTCCCGGTAGCAAAGAACCGGTCAATGGCGGCGTCGTAATCCGAGCCGAGTCTCCGGATCCATGAACGAAATACAAGTTCATGCCACCCATTTCCTCGATCCAATAGCGTTCTATCGCATCGAGCCACACGACCTGATCGCACTGGTTATCGATGGCTTGAGCTTGAGCAAGCAATGACGCGGCATAGTTACCCGCACACTTGGCTTCGCCGGTTCCACCTGGAGCTGCGCGCACATACTCCTTGGATAACCAGACGTCGACCGGCTTGACTCCGCCGGGGAAATAGGCGCCAGCAGGGGACGCAATGAGGAGGAAGAGATATTCATTGGCTGGACGAACACCCAAGCCGACTTCAGTGGAGAACATAAAGGGTCGCAAGTACAACGACTTTTCGATGTCGTCAGGAACCCACTCCTGATCTACCGTCACCAGAGTCTTGATGGCCTCAATAAAGAGCTCCTCAGGAAGCCCGGGCATTGCCAATCGCGCTGCACTGCGCTGAAAACGGCGTGCATTTTCCAAGGGCCGGAATGTGGCGATGGATCCATCGACGCGTCGGTAGGCCTTTAAGCCTTCGAAAACCGACTGACCGTAGTGGATCGAGTTCGTGGCCGGGTCCATGGTGATCGGTCCGTAGGGAACCAGTTCGGCTTCGTGCCAGCCCCGATCAACGGTCCACTTGATCTGCACCATGTGATCGGTGAAGTACTTGCCAAAGCCGGGGTTTTCTAAAATCGCCTGACGATCTGCACTTGAAACCGGCGAGCGCGACAGCGATCGAGGAATTTCCAACGTCATATCTGCCATCCTAACTAGCGTTTATGACGTCAGCGGCGATCGCATCACCGATCTGAGACGTCTTGCGAACGCCCAGGTTGACTCGATCAAAGAGATCCTTGGAGACAGCCTGCTCGACGAGGGCAGCAGCTTCGGGGTGATCAAGGTGATCCAGCAACAAACTCAAAGACAAGATCGATGCCGTTGGGTCCGCCTTTTGTTGTCCGGCAATGTCAGGTGCTGAACCGTGAACGGGTTCGAACATCGAGGGGTTGCGACGGCTTTCATCGATGTTTCCTGAGGCGGCTAGACCAATTCCGCCAGCCACAGCAGCGCCCACGTCAGTAATGATGTCGCCAAAAAGATTGTCGGTGACGATGACATCGTATTTTTCTGGGGCGGTGATGAAGAACATGGCGGCGGCATCGACATGTTGGTAATCAACTCGAACATCAGGAAATTCCTTCGCCACATCATTGACGATCCGTTGCCACATCGAACCTGCGTGGACCAAGACATTTGCCTTGTGAACCAAAGTCAAATGCTTGCGACGCAGCATGGCACGACGGAAGGCATCGCGAACAACACGTTCAACGGCATAGGCCGTATTGATGCTCTCTTCAATAGCGACCTCATGCTCTGAACCGACGCGCACTGCCCCACCAGCTCCAACATAAGGGCCTTCGGTGCCTTCGCGAACAACGACGATGTCGCAGCGCTCAGGAGTAAGCCCAGCGATCGGGGTCGACATCCCCGGATACAACTTGATCGGTCGCAAGTTCACATGATGGTGAAGCGCAAAGCGCAACTTCAGCAACATCCCACGTTCGAGCAGCCCAGGGGGAACACGAGGATCCCCAACGGCACCAAACAAAATCGCATCGTGTTCGCGCAATTCATCAATCACAGATTCGGGGAGCACTTCACCAGTGCGGTCATACATGCGCCAGCCGAGGTCATATTCCTTCAACGTGAAGGTTAAACCGCATTGAGCCGCAACTGCTTCAAGCACCTTTAACGCTTCAGGCGTGACTTCTTGCCCGATGCCATCACCAGAGGCGACCGCCAACGAAATCTGGGTACTCATATGCAAAACCCTTCAAAAAAAATTAAGCGTCAATAAAATCAACGGTGCAACCGGTAGTAGCACCTACGCCGGCAACGATTTGCGTGACCACAGAAGAATCAATGGCTTCGTCAATAGTAAGGACGACCAACGCCTGCTCGCCCTCAGCGCGCCGACTGACCTGCATGCCCGCGATGTTGACTTTGGCGTCAGCCAGGATTCCCCCCAAGTAGCCCACCACTCCTGGGCGGTCAGCGTAGGTGAAGAACGCGATGTGCTCAGCCAAAAGGACGTCCACGTGGAAGCCATTGATTTCCACGATCTTTTCGCGCTGGCGGGTACCGGCCAACGTTCCTGCCACGGACACCAAGGTGCCATCAGCAAGAGCCGCCTTAACCCGGACCAAGTTTTTAAAGTCAGGACTGTCCGGCGAGGAAGACAAGGAAACATCAACGCCCTTTTCGGTGGCCAACAACGGTGCGTTGACATAAGACACTGGCTCATCGCTGAGGTCGGCGAACAAACCCTTTAGTGCCGACAACTCAAGCACCGCGGTGTCTTGGTCACTGATTTCGCCCAGGACTTCGACTTCAACAGTGGCAGGGATGCCAGCAGCTAGCGCGGTGGCGATGCGGCCCAACTTCTCGACCAACGGCAAGAACGGACGAACGTCTTCAGGAACCGATCCACCTTGCACATTGACCGCGTCCGGCACCAGCTCGCCAGCCAAAGCCAACCGGACGGACTTCGCGACGGCAATGCCCGCCTTCTCTTGGGCTTCATCGGTGCTAGCACCCAAGTGCGGAGTAACCACAACGTTGTCCAACGTGAACAACGGTGAGTCCGTACAGGGCTCAGTGGCAAACACGTCCACACCGGCTGAATGCACGCGACCATCACGCAAGGCTTCAAACAAAGCGGTTTCATCCACGATGCCACCACGCGCTGCGTTGACGATGACCACGCTGGGCTTGACCTTGGTCAACGCCTCGGCGCCGATCAGGCCAACGGTCTCTGGCGTCTTGGGCAAGTGAACGGTGATGAAGTCAGCGGTGGTAAGCAGCTCATCAAGTTCGACCATGCGAACGCCCAGTTGGGCCGCGCGGGCCGGCTGAACGTAAGGGTCATAGGCGATCAATTCCACGCCGAAAGCGGCCAAGCGCTGCGCGACCAGAATGCCGATCCGGCCTAAGCCCACAACGCCTACGACTTTGTCAGCCACTTCAATACCGGTGTACTTGCTGCGCTTCCACTGACCGTTCTTCAAAGCAGCGTCAGCCTGTGGGATGTTGCGCGCGGCTGCCAAGAGCAAGGCCACGGCCAATTCCGCGGCCGAACCGATGTTGGAAGTCGGTGCATTCACGACCATGACGCCGGCTTGGGTTGCTGCCTTGACGTCAACGTTGTCCAGACCCACACCTGCGCGGGCCACTACTTTCAACTTCGTGGCGGCCGCTAAGGCTTCCGCGTCCACCTGGGTGGCACTACGCACCAAGATCGCGTCAACATCAACGATGCTGCTGAGCAGTTGCGAACGATCGGCCCCGTCACAGTGACGCACCTCAAAATCAGGGCCCAGGGCCTCGATCGTGGCGGGCGAAAGTTCTTCAGCAATCAGGACGACAGGCTTGGACACTGAGATTCCTTAGCGGGGTGGGAAACGTACGCGAATAATCCCATCCTACTTAAGGCCACCACGAGCGAGCCTGTGGGGAATACCTGCGCGAATTAGCGCGTGGCAGTGCCTTCAACGTAGTCCGAGTCGCCGGATTGAACCCATGACATCAGGGCGCGAAGGTCGCGGCCTGTCGCCTCAATCGGGTGCTGCTCGCCCTTGGCCCGCAGTGCCTTGAACTCCGGAGCACCAGCATCTTGGTCAGCGATAAAGCGCTCGGCAAATGCACCGTTTTGAATGTCGGTGAGGACAGCCTTCATGTTGGCCTTCACACTCTCGTCAATCACGCGTGGCCCCGACACATAGTCGCCGTATTCCGCGGTGTCTGACACAGACCAACGCTGCTTGGCGATGCCGCCTTCATACATCAGGTCAACGATGAGCTTGAGTTCGTGCAAGCACTCAAAGTAGGCAACTTCTGGCTGGTAGCCGGCTTCAATCAGTGTCTCAAAGCCATACATCACCAACTGTGATGCGCCACCGCACAGAACAGCCTGCTCACCGAACAAGTCGGTTTCGGTCTCTTCGGTGAAGGTGGTCTTGATGCCACCGGCACGCAATCCACCGATGCCCTTGGCATAGGACAGGGCCAACTCCCACGCATTTCCCGTTGCGTCTTGCTCAACGGCAACTAGAACGGGAACGCCTCGGCCCGCAACATATTCGCGACGCACGAGGTGACCTGGGCCCTTGGGAGCAACCATGGCGACATCGACATCGGCTGGGGGCTTGATGTACCCATAACGAATGTTGAAACCGTGACCGAAGAAGATCGCGTCCCCGGCTTTGAGGTTGGGCTCAATCGATTCGGCATAGAGGCGACGCTGCGCGGGGTCTGGTGCGAGCACCATGATCAAGTCGGCTTCAGCAGCTGCTACAGCAGGAGTGACGACGCGCATTCCTTCGGCTTCTGCTTTGGCGCGTGACTTGGAACCTTCTGGCAATCCCACCCGAACGTCCACACCGGAGTCGCGTAGGGAGAGCGCGTGAGCGTGGCCCTGGCTGCCGTAACCCAAAATGGCGACCTTGCGACCTTGAATGATCGACAAGTCTGCATCTTTATCGTAAAACATTTCAGCCACGGTCTAACTCTCCTGATGTGTTGGGACGTTCTACTTACGTCGGGTCTACGGTACGCGGACTGCGATCACTGATGGAGCGCGCCCCCCGGCCGATCGCCACCATGCCTGATTGCACAAGTTCCTTGACCCCAAACGGCTCAAGAACACGAAGCAGCGCATCAAGTTTGTCCACACTGCCGGTGGCTTCAATGGTCACCGCATCGGATGACACATCAACGACTTTGGCGCGAAACAACTGAACGGTTTCAAGGATGTGCGAGCGGGTTTCGATATCAGCTCGCACCTTGACCAACAACAATTCACGCTCAACAGCCATTGCAGGGTCGAGTTCAACGATCTTGATGACATTGACCAGCTTGTTGAGCTGCTTGGTGACTTGTTCTAACGGAAGGTCCTCAACATTGACCACGATCGTCATACGTGAAACTTCCGGAGATTCCGTTGGTCCTACAGCCAAGGAATCAATGTTGAATCCGCGGCGAGAGAACAACGAAGACACTCGAGCCAAAACACCAGGGGTGTTCTCTACTAATACTGAAAGTGTGTGTCGACTCATGTCAGTCCTCTCGATCCCAGACCGGAGCAGCATCGCGAGCCGCCAAGATGTCGTCATTGCTGGTACCAGCAGCAACCATCGGCCACACCATGGCATCTTGGTGGACCACGAACTCCACGACAACTGACTTGTCGTTAATCCCCATTGCTTTTTCAATCGCCGCGTCAACTTGATCCGGGCTGGTCACACGAATGCCTTCGCAGCCATAGGCGTCAGCCAACTTCATATAGTCGGGGATGCTCTTTGAACCAAGGTCGGTCTCGGAGTAGCGCTCGTTGTAGAACAAGGTCTGCCACTGGCGCACCATGCCCAACGTGCCGTTATTGATCAAGGCCACCTTGATGGGAATGTCGTTCACCGAGCAGGTAGCGAGTTCCTGGTTGGTCATCTGGAAGCAACCGTCACCATCAACTGCCCATACGGTCGCATCCGGACGGCCCACCTTGGCTCCCATGGCTGCCGGAATGGCATAGCCCATCGTTCCAGCACCACCAGAGTTCAACCAAGTCCGTGGATTTTCGTACTTGATAAATTGTGCAGCCCACATTTGGTGTTGACCCACACCTGCGGTGTAAATCGCTTCGGGGCCGGCAATGGCTCCCAGTCGTTCAATCGCGTACTGCGGTGAAAGCTCGCCATCAGGTGCTGGCGCATACCCCAGGGGATACACATCCAGCCAATCTTCCAACTGCTTCCACCAGCCGCCAATGTCACCATGGTGGCCTGCCTCATGCTCAGCCTTGATGGCGAGAACGAGTTCAGCGATCACTTCGCGGGCATCTCCCACAATCGGAACATCGGCATGACGCAACTTACCGATTTCGGCTGGGTCAATGTCGGCGTGAATGATCTGTGCATACGGAGCGAAGCTGTCGATCTGACCAGTGACTCGGTCATCAAAACGAGATCCGAGCGCAATGAGCAGGTCTGACTTTTGAAGCGCCGCAACAGCGGCCACTGTTCCGTGCATGCCGGGCATACCGAGGTGTTGTGGGTGCGAGTCAGGGAATGCACCGCGTGCCATCAGCGTGGTCACCACGGGAATGCCCGTAAGCGCGGCTAATTCCAACAGTTCACGGTGGGCGCCAGCTTTAATCAC
>JBAXSF010000004.1:0-22922 GCA_037130835.1 Actinomycetes bacterium | reverse complement strand
TTCGGAGTGCGAGCCTTAAATGGCGGAGGGCGTGGGATTCGAACCCACGGTTGAGGATCACTCAACAGCGGTTTTCAAGACCGCCGCACTAGGCCACTATGCGAGCCCTCCACCGCAAACCGTACCGGTTTCGTGCCCAGCGCTTACCTGAGGTCTTCACCAAGTTGCGAATTCGCTACACCCGCCTAGGGTGAAAATATGACCGAACAACAGGTGTACGAACGCATTGATGTCAAACGTGGTTTTGAAGTCCGCAAGTACGCACCCCACGTGGTTGCTGAAGTGACCATGGTCGGGGCCTTTGAACGAGCTGGCAATGCTGGGTTTGGTCCCTTGGTTTCCTACATCAGTGGTCGCAATCGCAGCGGTACCAAAGTCGCTATGACGGCCCCGGTGATTCAAGAACCGTTGGATGATCCGATGACCTATCACGTGTCCTTCGTGATGCCGGCCAACTCAACGCTGGATGACCTACCTGACCCCGGTGGTAACGGAGTGAGCCTGATTGAGGTGCCGGAAACCCTCGCGGCTGTATCGATGTACTCCGGACGATGGACAGAAGACAACTACAACAAACACGTCGCCCAACTCATCGCCAACATTGAAGATGCCGGTTACACCGTTGTAGGAAAGCCACGCTTTGCTCGTTTTGATCCACCATGGAAGCCATCGTTTATTCGCCGCAACGAGGTGGTCGTCCCGATCGCATAACGCTGGTTCGTCACTGACTTACTCGCAGACTGCGCCGTCGCTATCACGATCGCGATACCAGGAATATTCACCATCGCGGCCGCGGTAATACGGTCCAAAGCCGGCAGCTTTGGCCGCCGAACACGTACCAAACCGCGGATCAAGGCCGGCGCCACTGGATGTTCCCGATGAGGAACTCCCCGAACTGCCGGAATTAGCCGTGGGATCGCTGAAACCGCTCACCGAGGTCGGTCCTCCACCGGTGATTACTTTTTGGCTAGGGCAGCGTTGCAAAACTTGTGTCAACGCATCGCTTTCGGCGCTTGTGACGCTCAATCCGTACTTCGACTTCACACCGATTTGTCGAGCGGCGTATTGGCACCAAAACCCGCGGTTATCCGGCAGCCACGTCGCGGCATCACCGTCGCCCTTTTGTCGATTTTGGCTCGAGTCGACTGCTAACAAATTCAACGGGTCGTTTGCTATGGCGATGCGTTTGTTAAACGTCCACCGAGCTGCTCCACTTTGCCAAGCATTCGACAAAGCAACGACGTGATCTATATCGACCTTGGATGCTCCGCGAACAAAAATCACCGTCGTGCCGGTGTACGGATCAGCTAATCTCCCGGAGCTAACCACGCACCCACTACTTCCTGAGCGCACCGCAATGGACGTGAGGTCTCGTTGCAAAATGTCATTGCGCGTATCGCACCCATTGCGATCAACGTCCGCCCAGGCTTGGCCAAACTCGGCGCGCGTGTACCCCGTCTTTGGTCCACGACCAGCAACGCGCAAGGTCCCCAAGACTGACAGTGCTGACGTGCTGCTCACCGGTGGTGCCGGAACTGGTGCTGATGACTGTGGTGGAGCAACGACTTCTGGGGTTGGGCTGGCCTGAGATGTCGTCGGGAGTTGCTCGGGAGCAGTGGTGATCACGGGCTGTGGAGCGCTGACCGGAGTGGGTGTCCCACACCCGGCAAGTAGCGCTGCCACACCCAGGGCAACGCCTAGTTGTCCTCGACTCACGGCTGTCTCCCACTCCATCATCACGATATTGCGCACAAAACGGACAAAGAATTGTCCATCTGGCTACGAACCAATCAGCCCAGTGGGGTTACATCCCCACCAGCATCAACGGTATCTTTTTCACCTTATGTGGCTTCCCCCTCATATGGGCCGTTGGGCACCAGTGAGTTTCGGATTAGCGCCCACGAGTTGCCCGGCAACCCGCGATGGCGCTATCAGCGCGATGTCACGCAGCATTCGCCTTCTTCTAGTCGCTGTCATATCGCTTGTGGCTGTTGTGAGTTTGGGAGCAGCCAGCGCACACGCCGCTACCCAAAACCCGCCCGGAATTTCCATTTCCACCTTGGACGTTCAAGGTCAACTGGTGTTCTTTCGTTTAACCAACACGTTGAACAATCAAGTGGCCCCCGTCGTTAGCGTGAGCGGCACCTCAACCGATGGAAGCCCGATTTCCATCCCGGAATTGGCCATCGGACAAATCCTTCCGAATGAAAGCACGTCTGCTCAAATTCCGTTGGGAGCAAGTCCCGCGAACTTGAGTGTCACCGTACGTTCAGGACTAGTGCAAACTAATGCCACCTGGCCCCTTGCAGAAGGGGGCATTCAAGAACTGCGCCCTGGTGGAACCGCACCGAGCCCACCAAACCCGGGCACGAACACGGGGTTGGTTGTCGCTTTCACCGTGGTCGCGCTG
Source organism: Actinomycetes bacterium (assembly GCA_037130835.1). Lineage (GTDB taxonomy): Bacteria > Actinomycetota > Actinomycetes > UBA12327 > UBA12327 > AcAMD-2. The sequence goes on along the minus strand of JBAXSF010000004.1, from coordinate 20,512 downwards.
TTCTTCGTCTTGATCACCGCGCGCATCGTGTTCGTCTCTGGACGAGTCACCCGAACCACCAAGCGCGCGGTCAAGATTCGTAACGCACGTTTGGAAGCTGGACGCCGCGCCATCGAAGCCGGCATGACGCGACTCTTCCCACCGCCGGCCGGAACACCCATTACTGAAAAGCGTGGCGGGACGACTTTGCGCGCACCGTCGCCGGCTGCACTCATCGCACCGGTTGGCGGACCAGCACCCACCGCATTAACCGAACCCACTCGGGCCGCGTCGGTCGCTACCTTGGCGCCACCAACGACTACTCCGATCACCGCCACGACACCTGATCTGCCCCCTCCGGCCATGGCTGCGCCCACTCTTCCCCCGCCGCCGCCTTCAGCGCCGGTCACCGGTCGTTCAGCGCCGCCCAGCGGAAAGCGCATCGGCTAGCAGCCGGCACCTGAGCACTCATCAACCCGCCATCTACTCTTAATCCCCATGCACGCAATCGTTTGTTCTCAACCCGGTGGCACCGAGGTCATGCAATGGACCGAAGTCGCAGACCCCATCGCCGGCAAGGGCGAAGTCGTCGTTGCCGTCGTTGCTGTTGGACTCAACCGCGCAGACATCCTGCAGCGCAAAGGGTTCTACCCACCGCCACCTGGTGCTAGCGAGTACCTCGGCTTGGAATGTTCTGGCGTTATTGCTGAAGTAGGACCTGAAGTCAGCGGCTGGAAGGTCGGCGACGAAGTATGTGCGCTACTCACCGGCGGTGGCTATGCGCAAAAGGTCGCCATACCTGCGGGCCAGTTACTGCGCATTCCGCACAACATCAGCTTGATCGATTCGGCTGCCCTTCCTGAAGTCGTCGCGACGGTCTGGTCAAACCTGGCGATGTTGGCCCACCTGCGCGAGGGCGAAACCCTGCTCATCCATGGGGGAACCTCTGGGATCGGAACGATGGCGATTCAAATCGCTCGCGAATTAGGCGCGCGCATCATCGTCACCTGCGGAACGCAGGCCAAAGTTGACGCTTGCCTGGCTCTGGGAGCCGACCATGCCATCAACTACCGCGAGAGCGATTTCGCCGAGGAAGTAAAGGCGCTCACCGACGGCAACGGCGTCGATGTGATTTTGGACGTCATGGGCGCCAAGTACCTCGAGCCCAATGTTCGATCCTTGGCAGCCAACGGTCGCCTGGTAGTTATCGGCCTCCAGGGCGGAACGAAGGGGGAGTTGGACTTGAACCGACTCCTCACCAAAAGAGCTGCCGTCCTTGCCACGTCGTTGCGCGGGCGTCCGGTCGCTGAAAAAGCCGCCATTGTGGATTCAGTGCTTGAGCATGTGTGGCCCCTGATTGAACAAGGCACCATCAAGCCGGTCATTGATCAACGCCTGCCCATCACCAAAATCGCTCAAGCTCATGACCGTATGGAAGCTAGCGAACACATCGGCAAGATCATCTTGACGATGACCCCTGCCGACCACGTCTGAGAGGATGGCTTCATGAGTGATTCAGTAAACCCCAGCGATGACGGTGTAGTTATCGGTACCGATGACTCACCGCTACGCGGGGTTCCCGTGGACACCGATGGCGACGGCCAACCGGATGCAATGATTCCACTCCCCTCGGCCCATGAGGGCGAGGACCTCACCGACTTGGTTTCACAGCCGGCCAAGGTCATGCGGATCGGCAGCATGATTAAGCAACTCTTAGACGAAGTGCGCAACGCACCATTAGATGAGGCGTCACGAGCACAACTTCGCGAGATTCACCGTCGCTCAATTTCCGAACTCGAAGCAGGGCTTGCCCCCGAACTCGTCGACGAGCTGGAGCGATTGACCTTGCCCTTTACTGAAGACTCCATCCCCAGCGACGCTGAGCTGCGGATTGCCCAAGCCCAGCTCGTTGGCTGGCTTGAGGGACTGTTCCACGGGATTCAAACAGCGTTATTTGCCCAACAAATGGCGGCACAGGCCCAGTTTGAACAGATGCGGCGCGCGGCTTTGCCCGTGGGTTCAGAGTCAGGCGAGATGGATCGCGCTCCCGATCACCGAACCTCGGGTCCGTACCTATAAAGAATCAACCGCTCGAGGCGTTATACGTGGTCTTGAGTTGAAGCCGCATCACTTAATGTCGCAGCCGCAATGCGACGAACGATGTAGGGCGAAAACCATCCGTCGTACTTGGCCTGCAAGTCTGGGCGCTTCCAGTCGCGACCGGTGATCGTTCCTCGACAAGAGGACGTGCCGCACATGCAACGGAACTCGTCGTAGTCGGCGGTGTCACACGTGGCGTAATCGAAAGTGAGTTCCTCGCCGGCGACGACATCACGCATCGTGACCAACATGGCCGAACCCATCAATCCACACGTAGGTTCGCACGAGTGATTGAGCATGTCGCCTGGCTCAGGTGATTCCGAACTCACTAAAAATAGGTCGTCATCGATTTGAATCGAGCGGCTCTGGCGTACATCATCAAAAGTGGCCAACACCTCACCCGAGGTGACGAAACCACCAAAAGCGGCAACTGTTGTTCCAGCGGGAATGTCAACAGTGGCAAACGAGCCCCAGCCCTTTTCGCCAGCTGGATTTGCTTCAGCTAATGGCGACAGCCAACTCATGTCCATACGGCACCTCGTTCGCACGATGCTTGATCGGTCCCAGCGGGGGGAAGTCCACGCTGGTCGTAAAACACCCGCCACATGCATGACGGAACGACAATGGTGCCACTAACTCCCCGCGATGTCAGGGGCGGGTGGGCACATTCTTTACAAATTCAAAATGGCGCGTAGGGCGTGGGCCACCCCATCCGCGTGTACCGAGCCCGCCCGCTCAGCCACCGCCCCTAGGACAGCCGGGTGGGCATTTTCCACCGCGATGGCTCGTCCCGCCCACGCCAACATCGGCAAGTCATTGGGCTGATCGCCAAACGCGATGACCTGGTCGGCTGCAATCCCGCGCTCGGCAGCGAAATCCGCCAGCGCTGTCGCCTTGGTAATCCCTGGTGCGCTGATTTCTAACAAGGTGTCATTGGGATTGGAATGCGTCACCGTCGCCAGGCCCGCGAGGATCTCCTCTGCCGACGCCAGCAATTCATCAACCAGCGGTGCCGCGTCAAATCCGCGCGTTGGGTCCGGACCAAGCGCGTTTGGATCGCTCGACGGTTCAAACTCCTGCGGAACGCGCGCCAAAATTTTGATCAACCCACCGCCAACAACTAACTCATCAATCGGAGCCAGCGGTGGATTGTCCGGCGTGGGCCACCGTGCAATGTACTGCGGTTCGCGACCAAACTCCACGTCAGCGCGACGATTAACTCCCACGCGCTCCACGGCAAATCCCACCGTAGGTAAGAGTTCACGAATTCGGCGGGTGATTTCACGTGCCTCGAGCTCATCAAGGACGTGAGCTACGTCAATGCGCTCGGTGTGCAAGTCCATCACCACTGCGCCATTGGCACAAATGGCGATTCCTCGGTGCCCGGTTTCCTCAACAATGGGTGCCATCCAGCGCGGTGGGCGGCCAGTGACAAAAACTAGAAGACGGCCACTTTCTTCAACAGCGCGCAGGGTTTCACGCGTGAAATCACTAATCCGTCCCTGCGGATCAATCAAGGTGCCATCAAGGTCCGTGGCAACCAGCGTGAAATCACTCACGCAATCGGGTCCAAGGTGGAGCGATTGCGCATGTAAGGCCGAAGGGCTGCCGGCAAAGTGACGGAACCATCAGCATTTTGATGGTTTTCCAAAATCGAAACGATCGTGCGTGGAATGGCACACAACGTTCCGTTCAAGGTTGACACTGGCTGGGTGTGATCTGCACCGCGCATGCGCACGCCCAAACGACGAGCTTGAAACTGCGTGCAATTCGACGCCGATGTCACTTCGCGGTACTTGCCCTGTGTCGGGATCCACGCCTCACAGTCGAACTTGCGCGTCGCTGATGCACCGAGGTCACCGGTGGCTACATCAATGACGCGGTAGGGGACTTCCAACAAATTCAAAAAGTCTTTTTCCCACGCCAACAGCCGCTGATGTTCGGCAAGTGCATCGGCAGGATCAACGAAAGCGAACATTTCGACTTTGTCGAACTGGTGAACGCGAATAATGCCTCGGGTGTCTTTGCCATACGTTCCGGCTTCTCGGCGAAAACACGAAGAAAACGCGGCATAGCGCAGCGGAAGTTGCTTGGCGTCAAGGATTTCGTCGCTGTGATACGCCGCCAAGGGAACTTCAGCGGTGCCCACGAGGTAGAGGTCGTCGCTTTCCACGCGGTAGACGTTTTCCGCTGCTTGGCCTAGGAATCCGGTGCCTTCCATAGCCGTCGGTTTCACCAAAACTGGCGGCACCATCAGGGTGAAGCCAGCATCCATCGCTAGATCCATCGCCATGTTGACTAACGCAAACTCTAGTTGAGCGCCGACACCAGTCAGGTAATAAAAACGTGAGCCCGAGACCTTGGCAGCGCGCTCAACGTCAATCGCGCCGAGCATCTCGCCCAGTTCGAGGTGGTCGCGAGGTTCGAAATCAAAAGTACGTGGCGTCCCTACTTCTTCCAAAACGACGAAGTCTTCTTCACCACCGCGTGGTGCTGCTTCGTCAACGACATTGGAAATTCCCAATACTTTGGTGTCAAAGTCCGAAGCAATAACATCGCGACGCTCTTGAGCTGCCTTGACTTCATCAGCAAGAGTTTTTGCCTGTTCAAGGAGCGCAGTCTTTTCCTCGCCTTGGGCTTTTGCGACATCCTTACCGATGTTCTTTTGCGCAGCCCGAAGTTCGTCAAATGCCGTTCCAGCGGTTCGACGTTCTTCATCCAGGTGCAGGACTTCGTCCACGAGGGCTACGTCTTCGCCTCTGTCACGCTGGGAGGCACGCAGGGTGTCAGGGGAATTGCGCAGGAGCTGGACATCAATCACGTGTTAGACCTTACAAGCGTTGGGCACTGCCCTCGTGGACGCAGTCGCGCGAGGCGAACTAGGGAGTGCGACCCTGACGCAATTGCTCGAGCCAGGTGGCCGAATCAACGCCGGAGCCCATCCGAGACGCTCGGCGTTCACTCGACGCCGTCGAGTGCGCCTTCGGGTACGAACCCAGGTAGCGAATGTCAGCACACAGCGCGCGCAGACCCATCAACGCAGCACCCATCGCCTCGTCATTGATGTGACCCTCTGCATCAATGCTGAAGCAGTACTGCCCCAAGCCATCGCCGGTAGGTCGAGACTCAAGTCGCTCGAGGTTGATGCCTTGGTTAGCGAACTCGGCTAAAATTTCCAGCAGTCCGCCGGGGTGATCATCCTGCGGAAACAACACCAAGGTTGTTCTATCGCTGCCGGTCGGCGCTGGGGGGGCTTGCGGACGCCGCACCACAACAAAGCGAGTTTCGGCTCCCTCCACATCATGAATCTCGTCAGCCAGGACTTCCAACCCGTAGCGCGGAGCAGCAAATGCGCCCGCTAAGGCTGCATCCCACCGTCCGGACTGCACTTCGCGCGCAGCATCTGCATTACTCGCCGAAGGTTCAAAAGTCGCCGCCGGAATGGTGGCCTTCAGCCAGTTACGGCACTGCGGTTCGGCATGCGAGTGAGCTGCCACCGTCTTAATGTCAGCCAGGGTTGTGCCAGGACGAACAAGAAGCGCAAAGGAAACGGGCAGTACCACCTCATCGGTGATCACCAGCGGTTCCCCAAAGGCCAAGCCATCAAGAGAAATAGCGACCGAGCCTTCTACCGAGTTTTCAAAAGCTACAACGGCCACGTCCACTTCGCCGGCACGGAGAGCATCCAATTCAGCCAGGACCGAATGAAAAGGAATCAGCTCTGTGGCTGTGTCTGCGTCTGCATTCTGTACCTGGCTGGCGGCCCGCTCAGTAAACGTGCCGGCCGGACCTAGGTAGGCAATCCGCGTCATTCCTCTTTGCCTTGAGCTAGAGCGATCACTCGCAGTTCTTCAGGAGAGAGGGGCTCATCGCTTGCCCCGGAACGCACGCCCTTGAAGTAGGTGCGGGTATCGCTGCGCGCGTGAATGGCCGTGAGCACCAAGCCATCGCCGTCATCGTCAAGCAAGGCGAGCGAGAACGAGTAGCGACCACCCATGTCGCCAAAAGCGTCGTAACGAACAACCGCGACGTGCCTGATGGCGTCGTGGAGGTCCGTCTGTAATTGCGCGATCACTTCACGCTGCCGAGCGATATCTACTCGGAGCTTGTCCACTTCGTCGACCTGACGTGCTACCGAAGCAACAAAAGTGGACCGATCGTCCTCGCCCTGCAACACCTGATATTCACGGCGCATTCGGCGGAACCGCAACTGCGCAACCAGCGCGAGAATAAGCGCCAGCAGGCCCAAGACAGTTCCAGCAATCGCTAGGACCTCTAGGGTCATCGTGCTTAAGTCCACAGCTGCTCCCAGCAGAATCGGTTGTGCGTCAGCGTAGTGCCCCACCCTCGATCTAATACTGTTCACCGCATGGCTGTTCTTGATCTGGGGGCGACGCTGAGCACTTTTGCCCTGATCGTGCCGGCTGAATTGCCAGACAAGACGTTTATCGCCACTTTGATTTTGGCCACGCGCTTTCGCCATTTCCCCGTCTGGCTTGGGGTCAGCGCCGCGTTCTTTGTCCAAACAGCCATCGCCGTTTCCTTGGGTGGGCTGCTCTCGCTTCTTCCCCGCGCATTAGTGGCCGGGGTAGCCGCAGTGATTTTCGCCGCTGGCGCCGCCATCTTGTTTAAGGGCGCCATGAAAAGTCGTCAAGCGGCCACAGTTGAGGCGCAGGCTCTGGTAGCTGCGGAAGAAGAGGCGATCACCAAGGCCGCTACACCCACCTCGGCGTGGAAGATGGCAACCACGTCCTTTGTCGTCCTGTTTGTTGCAGAGTGGGGCGACCTTTCCCAACTCTTGACCGCCAGTCAGTCCGCGCGAACCGGTGAGCCCATCTCGGTCTTCATTGGTGCATGGCTAGCGCTTGTCCTCGTGGCTGGACTGGCTGTCTTGGCCGGTCGTTGGATCTTCAGCACTGTCCCGCTACATCGAGTGCGTTTCATTAGCGCTGGGGTTTTGGCAGTCTTGGCCGGTAGCGCCATCGCCGAAGTATTCGTGGGGTAACCCGCCAAAACAAGGCAGGTGAAATGGGGTAGTTAAGGAGCCCGAGTGCCGCCGACGGGGGATGCGACGACACTCGGGTTATTCAAATATATCCAAACCAGGACACATCAATCCTGTTGAGTAAACCGATCTTTGGTCAAATTAAGGTCAAGAAATTCTTACGAATCCGAGGTGAACAAGGCCGCCCAGGTGTCTCGATCAACAATTCCTGTGACCGACAAACCATTGTCTTTTTGAAATGCCTTTACTGCAGTGGTCGTTCGGGTTCCGTAGACGCCATCAACAGTGAGCTTGGTTCCTAAATCGACAATGCGTTGCTGAATCACCCGCACGACATCGCGCGCGACAGCCGATGGCTTGATAGGCGAACCCGGGTAACCCACGATGGCGTCATCAATGGGGTTATCCACCTCATCGGTAGGGGTGGGCGAGGGCGTCAGGGTTGGGGTGCCGGTGGGAGTTGCACTGGGGGTTTGTTCCGGCGTCTCCTGCGGAGAAGGCGAAGCAGACGCGGTAGCCACCGGTTGATTGACGGTGGGCTGACCAGGAGCGAGCCACACCACCCACACCAGGGCGCCCACAGCCAAAGCCACCACTGCGCCGACAAGAACTAAGGGCCACGACCGTTGTTTTGCCACGTTGCCATGCTCGCGCGGATGCGCATCAAACTGCGGGAACGACACAGTACGGACCCAGAGCAGAACTAGTGCAGAACTGGCGCAGAACTAGGGCAACAAGACCCCAGGATTGAGAATCCCCGTCGGATCGAGGGTGTTCTTGATCGCCTTCATGGTGGCGATTTCGGCACTGCTGCGCGATAAATGAAGCCACTTGGTTTTGTGAACCCCCACCCCATGCTCGGCCGCAATAGAGCCACCGAATTGCGCAACAAGAGTGAGCACTTGCTCATCAAGTCGCTCACTGGTTGATTCATCGATATCAACCAAATTAATATGCAGGTTGCCATCACCTAGGTGTGCATAGACATGGACTTCGCGTCCCTGGGTGTCGGGCAACTGATCCAGCTTTGTCAAAAATTCAGGAATGGCCGCAATGGGTAAACACACATCCAGCTTGAATGGAATCCCTAACGTGGCCACCGCTTCGGCCTGGCGATCGCGGTATTCCCACATACGCGGATCGACAGCGGCATCAACATCGTCGGGAAGATCCGGCAGCGTCGCGGTTTCGAGCAGTAAGTAGACCGGGTGTTCACGGGCTAGAGGCTGAGTGAGACCGCACACGGCCCGAACGACGGTCATCCCCTCGGTGCGGATCATTTCTGCCGCTGTCAGGTCACCGCGCTGGCGAGCCGACGCCACTAAATCAACGGCTGATTCCACATCCGGCAGGCCAATCAACGTGACCACTTCCGGTTGTGCGGGTTGACGCACTAACCGCAATCGAGCGGCAGTGATAACTCCCAGAGTGCCTTCCGATCCGATCATCAGGTGGCTGAGGTTGTAGCCACCGTTGTCTTTAGCTAACGGCTCCAATCGACGAATGATGGTCCCGTCGGCCAGCACCGCTTCCACACCCATGACTTGCGCGCGGGTATCACCCAGTCCCACGACGCGTAATCCACCTGCGTTGGTTGCCACCATTCCACCCACCGTGGCGGAGTCTCGTGCTGCTAAATCAACGGCATAGCGAAATCCAGCAGCGCTGGCGTGCGCTTGCAACTGTGACAACGTCACGCCGGCGCCCACTTCCACGGTTTGCGTCGCGCGATCTACTGCTTCGATCGAACTCAACCGCGTCATCGACACAACAACAGAGGTGCGATCCCCATGGGGAACACCGCCGCCCACCAGACCGGTATTGCCACCTTGGGTGACCACCGGCGTGCCATGGGCGTGACACAGCGTCATCACGGCAGCGACTTCGGCGGTTGAAGCCGGTCGAATCACCGCAAGCGGGATGCTCGACCAAGCGCGCGTCCAGTCAGTGCCAAAAGATTGTGTGACATCGGGGTCCGTGAGCACGTGCTCAGCTCCGACGATGTCTGCAAGGTCTGCTAGTAGTGGCGAACTCAAAGCACGAAGCCCTCGTCGCCCTGCTTGTTTACCACTGGGCGCCCAGCCGCTGCCCAATTCATCATTCCGCCCTCAACATTGATCGCCTCTCGGCCTTGATCAATGAGGAACGCGGTGACCTTCGCCGATCGACCGCCTACTTTGCAAATCACAGCGATCGTCCCCACGGCCGGAAGCAGCTCAAGAATTCCTGCTTGCAAAGACATGGCCGCATGCACTGCCGTTGGTGCATGTCCGGCTTCCCATTCGTCGTCCTCGCGCACATCAAGCAAGAACAACTCATCGGATAATTCAGCCACCGACATCGATGGAACGGATGAAGAACCAAACATCAGGGCAAACCTCCTACTAAGGATTATGGCGTGGCAGCAGGTGAAGTGGCCGGTGGCACCGTGGGTGACGGTGTTGGTGCTTGAGTCGTCGGGGCGCCTGTCGGCTGGGTTGTGCTCGTTGCGGTCGGTGACTTCGTGGACTTGGGGCTAGCCGAACCCCCACCGCTATAACCACCAGAATTGAATATCGTGCCATCAAATTGTTGAACCGGTGTGTCCTTCAAGAACGCTTTGACCATCGCGGTCCACATGCGCGCCGGGAAGGAACCACCCGTGACGCGGGTCATCCCACCCGTGCCGCGCAACGTCGTCAATCCACCCGACTCGGTGGACTTGGCCATCGATACGGCAACAGCAATTTCAGGGGTGTACCCCACAAACCAGGCCGACAGGTTCGAGTTGGTGGTACCGGTTTTGCCCGCAGCCGGGCGACCCAGATCTTGGGCGGCAAAACCAGAGCCATTGCGTACGACTTGAGTCAGCGCATAGGTGACCTGGCTAGCAATATCGGCGTCATACGCGCGCGAAACTGCGGGGCGCTTGGAATACACCAACCCGCCGTTAGCATTCCGGACGCTCGCAATGACGTACGGATTGGCTTGGAGGCCTCGGGCGGCAAAGGTGGCGTAGGCCGCAGCCATATCAAGGGTGTGTGGTGATGAGGTACCTAAAACCGTCGTTGGTCCGGCATTTAATCCTGCTGTTACCCCAGGAATTCCAGCGCGAATAGCCGAATCAACGACAGCTTCTGGAGTGATTTCATTTTCTAAGTCAACATAAGCGGTATTGACCGACGACTCGGTTGCGCGAAGTAACGAAATTGATCCACCGGCGCTGTATCCATCAAAGTTGTTGACTCGGTAAGGCGCAAACCCAGGGAATGTGAACGTGGTTCCGTTCACTCCGCTAAACCTGTCGTACAACGAAATATCATTTTCCAGGGCTGCTGCCAACGCAAAGGGTTTAAACGTTGAGCCCGCCTGCACGATGCCTTGCGTGGCGTTGTTGAACTGGTCGGTGAGGTAGTCGTCCCCACCATAAATAGCCAACACCGCACCAGTGCCAGGTTGAACTGCAGCAATACCGATGCGCAATCCCACAACACCGGTTTCCGGACCCTTCTCTTCAACAGCAGCGCGCGCAGCATTCATGGCTTTTTGATCAAAAGTGGTAGTGATGCGATAACCGCCGCGCGCAACTTCCTCTTCGCTAAAGCCCAAGGCCGACAGTTCACGGCGTGCCATATCCACCAAGAATCCGGCGTCACCTGCTAGTCGGTTACCACTGCTTCGCTTGGCAATCGTGGGGAATTTTTGACGAGCTCGTGACTTCTCGGTAATCCATTCTTTAGCCACCATGCCGTCAAGGACGTAATTCCAGCGACCGCGCAGCCGATCCTTATTGGTTTCCGGTGCATATCCAGCAGGCGAGCGAATCAGGGATGCTAAAACCGCACCCTGGCTTCCGGTCAACTTCGATGCAGGGATGGTGAAGTACGCCTGCGATGCCGCCTCGATGCCGTACGCACCACGGCCGAAGTAAATGGTGTTGAGGTAATCCTCGAGGATACGTTCTTTGCTCCGCGTTTGACTGAGTTTGATGGACAGCACCAATTCCTTGGCCTTGCGCGCCAAGGTGCGATCTTGTGTGAGGTAGGCGTTCTTGGCGTACTGCTGCGTGATCGTTGATCCACCCTGCGTTGATCCGCCAATCACGTTGTTCCAGGCGGCACGAGCAATTCCCGACGCAGAAAATCCGCCATGTTCATAAAAGTCGCGGTCTTCGGCAGCCAAGAGTTCGCGTTGCACAACCAGCGGAACATCGCTCAGTGGGATAGACGTGCGATTGGCATCGGCCACGCGAGCGATCTCCGTCTTGCCATCTGCATAGGTAACAACCGTGGTCTGAGCCGTCGAAAACTCATTGGGCGTAGGGACTTTGACCAACGCATACAGGACCAAAAAGGCCAGCAGGAGCACGCCAAAACCCATGCCGATGAGCGCCAGGAATTGGCGTCCGGAAGGGACAAACCGCATGACTCCATCGCGTTCGGAGCGTGGGTAATTGATGCGCACGCTACGCCTCCGCACGGCGACGTCGGGGAATTCCTCTTGCTACGCCATCACCTAGGACGAACGACATCGTCATGTGGTTCCACTCGCAGTTCTGGCACACCTCAATCACGTACACCGTAAATTCCCCGTATTCATGCGCCATCGATTCGAGTTCACGCGTTGCACGAATACGTCCAGACAAGTGCCCCAACTCGTCACCGAAGACATAGGTCAAGTGGGTGAGGTTTTCTTTACGACAAACCGGACACAACCGCTCCGTGGCTTCACCGTGATGCTTGGCGGCGCGCAAGGTGTAGGGATCGGCGTCGCACAAGTCGCTACGGAAAGCGCCCCCGTGGAAGAGCTCTTCCAGGGCGGCTCGACGCTGGAGGCCGTAAACCACGACCGATCGCTGGGACCACACAGCCGCGAGCGTAATCCCTTTACGCCTGCTGGCACAGATACGTTCGGCTGAGGGCGAGCCGTGTGCAGGCGGCTCGAGCTGCCCGATACCCGACGCTCCGGCCCCCCACGAGGCTCTTCAGTGGGATTTGATGTATCGTACTGATACATCAGTCCAACAGATCCACCGAATGTTCCCCCGTTCGGCGATAAGGGGTAACCATGGCGCGATCGAGCGGAGTGCTCGAGTTCGCTGTGCTGGGTTTACTCCACGATTCCCCGATGCACGGCTACGAATTGCGCAAGCGCATCGGTAGTGCGTTGGGGACTTTTCGGGCTTACTCGTACGGCTCGTTGTACCCAGCTCTCAAAACGATGACTGCTGCCGGACTCATTGCCGCTGACGATGCCAGCGGTGCTGGTCGTCGTTCAAAAATCGTTTACCGGTTGACCGCTGATGGCAAAGAACGTTTTCAAGAACTGGTCAGTGAGTCCGGCCCGGCCTCGTGGGAAGACGAAGCCTTCGGTGTGCACCTGGCCTTTTTTGCTCGCACCAACAAAGACGTTCGACTGCGCATTCTTGAGGGACGTCGGTCACGTCTTGAAGAGCGTTTGGACACCTTGCGCACTTCCCTTCGTCAAGCAAGCGAACGGGTAGATACCTACACCCTGGCACTTCAGGAACATGGTTTGGAATCTGTTGAGCGGGAAGTGCGCTGGCTCAACGAACTCATAGCAACAGAACGCGAAGACAGCCCGTCGTCGCGAGGATCAAAGGCTGTGTCGGACGCCCCGCCGCAGCAAAGAAATAACAAGGAGTAACGATCATGGGTTCGGTTCGCGTAGCGATCATCGGGGTAGGAAACTGCGCCGCATCACTTGTTCAGGGTGTCGAGTATTACAAGGACGCTGACCCCACCCAGGCCGTTCCTGGCTTGATGCACGTGCAATTTGGCGCGTACCACGTCTCCGACGTGGAGTTCGTCGCCGCCTTCGACGTTGACTCCAAAAAGGTCGGCCTCGACATCGCCGATGCCATCGGCGCCAGCGAGAACAACACCATCAAGATTTGTGATGTTCCACCCACCGGTGTGAAGGTTCAGCGCGGTCACACCTACGACGGCCTAGGCAAGTACTACCGCGAGATGGTCGTGGAGTCCGATGCAGAGCCAGTGGACATCGTTGCTGAACTCAAGGCAACCAAAGCTGATGTCTTGGTGTGCTACTTGCCCGTTGGTTCAGAGCAAGCAGCCAAGTACTACGCACAGTGCGCCATCGACGCGGGCGTCGCGTTTGTGAATGCACTTCCAGTCTTCATCGCCGGCACCAAGGAATGGGCCGACAAGTTCACGGCAGCGGGCGTGCCGATCATTGGTGATGACATCAAGTCTCAAGTTGGTGCAACTATCACTCACCGCGTGCTGGCCAAGTTGTTCGAAGACCGCGGCGTCACGGTTGACCGCACCTACCAACTCAACGTTGGTGGAAACATGGACTTCATGAACATGCTCGAGCGCGAGCGCCTGGAATCAAAGAAGATCTCCAAGACCCAGTCCGTGACCTCGCAGTTGCGTGACCCCATTGCGCCACGCAATGTTCACATCGGTCCATCGGACTACGTCGCCTGGCTCGACGACCGCAAGTGGGCCTTTGTCCGCCTTGAGGGTCGCGCCTTCGGAGATGTCCCCCTGTCCTTGGAATACAAGCTTGAGGTGTGGGACTCGCCCAACTCGGCCGGAATCATCATTGACGCGATTCGGGCGGCCAAAATTGCCCTCGACCGTGGCATCGGAGGTCCGATTCTGTCGGCTTCTTCCTACTTCATGAAGAGCCCGCCCGAGCAGTACGCCGACGACATCTGCCGCAACAAGGTGGAGCAATTCATCGCCGGAGAAATCGAGCGGTAATACTGCAACTGTGAGTTACATCAGCGATGTGGCCGTAGTTGTTCGTGGCTCGGGCTTTCGCCGGCTGCTCAGCGTGCGTATGGCAGGGCAGTTTGCTGATGGGGTTTTCCAAACCGCCCTGGCGTCCTATGTCTTGTTTTCACCCGAACGCCAAACCGATGCGCAATCCATCGCCAGTGCATTCGCCATCTTGTTACTGCCCTATTGCATCCTCGGGCCATTTGTTGGCGTGTTCATTGACCGGTGGCAACGCAGGCAAATTTTATTGATCGCCAACTTTGCCCGCGCGGCCCTTGTCGCTTCGATCGCACTCATCGCGTTGAGCTCAGCACCGGAAATCGCTTTGCTCAGTGTTGGTATCCTCGCCATCAGCACTAATCGATTGGTTTTGTCTGCACTCGGTGCATCGATTCCTCGCGTTGTTCCACTCGACAACATCGTCACGGCCAATGCCATCGCACCCACCCTTGGGACTCTCAGCACCGTCCTTGGCGCCGGACTGGGCGTCTACCTGCGCTCGCTTTTTGGTGGAGGTGCCGACACCAACGATGCGATCTTGATCGCTGTGGCGGCCGGTCTCTACGTCATCGCTGGTTCGTTAGCCTTGCGACTGGGCCGGCGGGCCTTGGGTCCTGAGCCCACCGCGGAGCTTCCTACCGCCTTCAAGGCGGTGATCGAGGTCGCCCGCGAATTAGGCGCCGGCGTGAGTCAAGTCCGGCGTAATAACGCCGCTTCCCTAGCCTTTGTTGTCACGACCATCCAACGATTCAGCTTTGGGATCGCTACCGTGACCGCGGTACTTCTGGCTCGCAACACATTTTCTGATCCACAAAACCCTGATGCAGGATTAGCGGTGTTGGCTCAAGTAGTCCTTATTGTTGGTGCTGGATTCTTGGTTGGCGCAGTGATCACTCCCGAACTTTCCCGGTACCTGTCACCCATAAATATTTTGATTGCTGCTCTCGCATTCGCTGCCATCACCCAACTGATTATTGCCACTTCACAAACGAAGACACCACTACTGATTGGCGTCTTCTTTATTGGTATCAGTGCACAAGTCACGAAGGTGTGTGTTGATTCAATCTTGCAGCGTGCCATTCCCGATGAATTCCGTGGGCGCACGTTCAGTTTGTACGACGTCGTTTTCAACGTCGCCTTCGTCGCCGCTGCTTCGGTAGGGGCGTTTGTGCTGCCAAGCTCGGGTCGATCGGTAATGACCAACGTTGTGGTTTCGGGACTGTACGCAGGAACCGCAGTCGTGCTCTGGCGTCTTCAGGCCCGAGCCGTACCCCAGGACTAACCCCACCCACACATCCGCGTATCAGGTGCGCGCTGCCCACCACGCCAATAGGGCCTCTTTCGCCACATCGGGTTCCAGCGGGCCCCGATCTAGGCGTAAATCAAGCAGGAATCGATAGGCCTGGCCCACCTCGCGACCTGGTCCAATTCCGAGGATTTCCATGATCTGTTCGCCGTCCAGGTCGGGGCGGATAGACGCTAATTCCTCATGTGCCGCGAGGTCGGCAATCCGCGCTTCCAAACTGTCATAGGTGCGCGCCAGAGCCGCGGCCTTGCGCGCATTCCGCGTGGTGCAGTCAGCGCGCGTGAGCTTGTGTAAACGCACTAATTGGTCACCCGCATCGCGAACATAGCGTCGCACTGCCGAATCGGTCCATTCACCTGAACCGTAACCGTGAAAGCGCAAGTGCAGTTCAACCAATGTTGACACTTGATCTATTTCATCGTTACTAAATCGCAGGGCCTTCATGCGCTTGCGCGTCATCTTGGCACCCACCACTTCATGGTGATGAAAGGTCACGCTGTTGGTGCCTTCAAAGCGTCGCGTTTTTGGTTTACCCACATCGTGCATCAGTGCTGCAAAGCGCAAAATAAAATCAGGACCACTCGTTGGCTCGTGCGACTTTTCTAAGTCAATAGCTTGTTCCACAACCATCAAAGTGTGCTCATAAACGTCCTTGTGCCGGTTATGTTCATCGACCGTGGTTTTCATGCCCACAATTTCGGGCAACACATGCTCGGCCAAGCCCGTAGAGCCCAGTAATTCCAAGCCTTTTCGCGGAAAATCGGCCATCACCAATTTGGTAATTTCATCACGAACTCGCTCTGCCGAAATGATCAAAATTCGTTCGTTCATGGCCGTCATCGCCGCGACGACGTCCGCTGCGACATCAAACCCCAGTTGAGCCGCGAAACGGGCCGCGCGCATCATCCGCAAGGGGTCATCACTAAACGATTGCTCGGGAGCTGCTGGCGTCATTAATCGACGCGCCTGTAGATCGCTCGTTCCGTTGAACGGATCGACGAGTTCGTTAACTCCCAGAGTAAAAGCCATGGAGTTCACGGTGAAGTCCCGACGACCCAGGTCTCCTACCAACGTATCGCCATACTCAACGGCTGGTTTGCGTGAATCAGGGTCATACGCTTCGGTGCGGTACGTCGTGATCTCAATATCAAAATCACCTCGTCGTGCGGCAATCGTTCCGAACTCGCGACCAACGTCCCAGATGGCATCAGCCCAACCGGTGATCAACTGTGTGATGTCATCGGGACGGGCGTTCGTGGTGAAATCCAGGTCATGGCCCAATCGCCCTAACAGCGCATCGCGCACACTGCCGCCGACCAGCGACAACTCAAACCCAGCAGCCGCAAAGCGCTCACCTAGTTCCCCGATGACGGGGTTGGCGGCGACAACACGGCTAACCAGCGCCTGTTGCTCAGCGGACACCAGACCTCCATCAATTCACGAACTCAGCACCCCAACCCTAGGCAGGTCTGACGCCCGAGGAGGGATGCGGGACCGTAGGGTCTAAGTCATGTCCGCAAATAGCCCCATCGGTGGTGAGCTGGCATGAGCGACGATTCCCTCGACACCACGGTTCCGATCCCACTTCAGCCGCTGCCGCAGCGACCGGATCAAGAAAGCACCACGGATCTGACGCAGGCTCTGGTCTCGGCCGAGAATCCCGAACCCGTACCTGAACTCGAACCTGAACGCCAGGAGCACCCAGCCCCGGACCTCACCGAGTCAGCGCCCCCTGTGTCAGAGCTGCCTGTGACCGAGTCCCCTGTTGTTCCTGACAGCGACGAACCCAACCTGGCGCAATCTTCGGCCGCGATGGCTGTTGGCACGATCGCGTCGCGGCTGACCGGAATGGTCCGCGATATCGCCATCGTTGCGGCGATCGGTTTTGGCGTGTTTGGTGACACGTACTCGGTGGCCAACACCGTGCCTAACATCATTTACATCCTGATCGCTGGTGGCGCACTCAACGCAATTTTCATTCCACAACTGGTGCGTCACATGGGCGACGACACCGACGGTGGCAAGATTTATGCCGACCGGCTACTGACGTTAGTCGCCGTCATCCTGCTCGGCGTCACTGTTCTTGTGGTCGCCCTTGCGCCACTCATCATTGGCATTTACGGGCCCTCTGCCTGGTCTAGCGATGATGTCAATACTGCGGTCTTGTTTGCGCGTTTTTGTCTTCCGCAAATCATTTTTTACGGACTCTTCGCGATGTTTTCTCAGGTGCTCAACGCGCGCAAGCAATTCACTGCGCCGATGTACGCGCCCATCGTCAATAACGTCGTAGTGATCATCACCGCCTTGCTCTTCCTGGGCGTGGTTCAGTCAGACAGCCCTACCACGGCCAGCATCACCAGCGGCCAGATCGCCTTGTTGGGACTGGGCACCACCCTGGGAATTGCCGCCCAGGCGGGGGTCCTCATTCCCGTAATGAGGCGTGCCGGATACCGCTGGAGTCCGCGATTTGATTTTGCTGGGGCGGGCCTGGGAAAGGTCCGCTACCTCGCGGGTTGGACCTTCCTGTTCGTTCTCACTAACCAGATTTCCTACGTGGTTATCACGCGACTTGCCTCAAAGGCCAACGTCTTAGCTTCCGCAGATCCTGCAATTTCTGCTGCTGGATTTACGTCGTACTCGCGGGCCTACTTACTCTTCATGTTGCCGCACTCCATCATCACGGTTTCCATCGTGACCTTCTTACTTCCGCAAATGAGTCGAGCTGTTGCTGCCGGTCGTAAATCTGATGTGGCGCGCGATATTGGTGACGGGACATTGATGGCCGGTGCTGTCATCGTTCCGGCTGCTGTCGCACTCTTTCTTGGTGGTCCGTACCTGGCACAAGTGCTGTTTAGTTTTGGTGCTGCATCTGCCGACGAGGCGCGCTTTGTCGGTGTGATCTTGCAAGCCTTCATGCTTGGTCTGATTCCCTTTACTGTCTTTTATGTTTTGCTTCGCGGTTTCTATTCCTTCGAGAACACCAAAACTCCCGCACTGATCAATATCGGCATGAACCTCATCAACATCGTGGCGGCCGTCACGCTGTATTCGGTGGTTGATGTGCGCTGGAAGGTTCCGGCATTGGCGCTGGGGTATTCACTGAGCTACTTAATAACCGTTCCCATCACGTGGCGAATCCTCAGTCGCACCACGGGCCCCTTGCCTACCTTTGGTGTCATCCGGGGCTTGGTTCGGATGCTCATTGCTGCCGCACTGGCCGGGATCGCTATCTGGGCTGTCCTTTCGCTGGTCACTAGAGGCCTGGGATCAAGTCGCATCGACCTGCTGCTGGCATTGCTGATTGCTTACGCCGTCGGCGCTGGTGCGTACATCGTTGCGGCCCGCATCATGCACATTGAACAAATCAATGACGTCACCAACGTTGTTCGCGATCGCCTACCAACGTTGCGTATGAATAAATGAGCGAACACCTTGTCGGTCCCGGTGACCTGATCGCTGATCGCTATCGACTCGAAGCAGTTCTTGATAACACTCGCGATTGGTGTCTCGTGTGGTTTGGTGAAGACACGCTTTTACTGCGGCCCGTGACGGTGCGCACTTTTGATCACTCGCATCCATTAACGGCTGATGCTCTCCATGCTGCGCGCGAAGCTGTTGGTGTCGATGATGCAGGTTTTATTCGCATTCTTGATATCGGTGACAACGCACCGGTTGCACACATTGTGAGTTCCTACGTAGATGCTGAGCTCTTGGCAGATGTCTTAGTTGAAGGTCCCTTAGACGCCATCGAGTCAGCGGACTTGATCGCCGATCTGGCTGAATCGGTGGCGGTGGCCCACGACAAGAACTTGTTCCACACCCGCCTGGATCCGGTCCATATTCTGATTGCTCCCGGAGGCGAAATTTCGGTCCTCGACCTAGGCGTCGCAAGGGTTTTGGGGAATGCCAGCCAGGCTGATGCCCTCGTGGATGTTCGCCAATTGGGCGCCCTTTTATACGCCTGTTTGACCAGTCGCTGGCCACTAGACAGCCCATCCGGTTTGTCCCCAGCTCAGCGAGAAAAGGGTCGAGTCTTGCCACCTCGACGAGCCCGCGCCGGCGTTTCGGCGAGCCTTGATCGCATCTGCCGTCGCGCGTTAGGCGAGACGTTTGGCACTGAAGGACCCATCGACAATGCGCGTGAACTCAGCGCAGCGTTGCGGAACTTTCTGGGACATTCGGGCACGACTGCATCACAGCGACTTGAACGTCGTCGATCCACCGGACCCATTCACACCATCAATTCACAACAACTTCGACGACGTGGTGTTCGCGCACTCATCATTGCGGTGGTTCTGGTGATTGTGGCTGGATTAGTTTTTCTTGGCTTCCAAGTACTCAATGCAACATTTAGTGAGCCCGATGGATCACCGCCACCTGGTCCGCCTGCTTCCGCGGAAAGCTCGTCGTCGGCGTAACGCAAGGACGCGGGCGCGGGCTGAAGAACATAAAAGGCCCCCGTCGGGCAGCGGGCTTCCCCTCCCACTCCCCGACGGGGGACCTGTAAAAAAACGGTACGCCAGCAACGCCCTTGTGGCTGTTCCGACACACCGCCAAAAATCATTAGGCTAGGAACTCCCATTACGCCTAGATCGGAGGAAACGGTGGATCCCATCACCGCCTTCTCCGAGCTTGATGACCGAGCCCTCATGGCGGCCCACACCAACGGCGATCCGGATGCCTTTGGTGAACTCGTCCGTCGCCATCAGGACCGGTTATGGGCAATCGCCATGCGCACCTTGGGTGATCCGCACGAAGCATCAGATGCGGTTCAAGAAGCATTGATCTCTGCTTTTCGGGCAGCGAGCAAATATCGCGGTGACGCGGCAGTGACCACCTGGCTCCACCGCATCGTCGTGAATGCGTGCATCGATCGCATGCGTCGCAATAAATCACGCCCGACGCGCAGCAATGCACTCGACCTCACCGATCACCCAGCCTTCACCGATCAACACGACCGCATTGATGATCAACTGATCTCCTTGGATGTGCGTGCCGCACTTGCGCAACTTCCGCCCGAACAGCGCGCTGCTGTTGTCGTAGTCGATGTCTTGGGATACAGCATTGAAGATGCTGCCGACCTTTTGGGCATTCCGGAAGGAACGGTCAAGAGTCGTTGCTTTCGAGGACGGGCTCGCCTGTTGCCACTCCTTGAGCATCTTCGGAACCGAGACGGCACCGAAAGCGTCACACCCATGCCTGAACCGCCACAGCCAACTGCCTCGGGAGGTGAGTAATCCGCATGGCCGATGTCCCTGAGCTTTTCCCTGATTTAGGGCCTGATGATGAGCAATTCGTGCGTGAAACTTTGCAGCCCCGACGGCCCGATGGGCCTGTCCCGCCCGCTGTAGCGGCTCGCTGGCAGGACCAGAT
>JBAXSF010000039.1:0-10140 GCA_037130835.1 Actinomycetes bacterium | reverse complement strand
CGACCGGAGCGATCGATGCGCGGATCAATCACGGGAGAAGGCAGAGCAAGTTCGGTGATGACTGCTGATTTCACGTCCACCAGGAATGCAACGCCATTAATGGTCACGACCGCTCGTGCGCAATCAGCATCGGCGGAATACGTCACGATTCCGCCGGCGACTTCGCGCGCACGCTCACGTCGGGCGCGTTCTTCAGCGGGAATATCCCCATCACTGGAAAAACTCATCGCGGCCGGATCAGCCACGCAAATTTCCTCGCTCGTGGTGACATCGAGAACCCACAGACAATTGACCGAGTCGGTTCCGTTCCGAGAGCGCAGGAATAACACTCGCGAGCCGCCAGCACTAATGGCGAAGGTGCGCGGAGCACCCAGGCGAAACCCTCTGGTCAGGGCTGATCTGCGGGGGAATGAATCGGTGCTCACGCCTTGATCCTGCCAGCAGGACGCCAACAATGCGCACGCCTACGATGGGTCTATGTCTAAAGGTCGCTTGCTCTTTGTTCACGCCCATCCCGATGACGAAGTCATCGGTAGCGGAATCGCTATGGGTAAGTACGTGCGCGCGGGCCATCAGGTCACGCTCGTCACGTGCACGCTGGGCGAAGAGGGCGAAGTGGTCGTTCCAGAACTAGTCAACCTAGATTCAGCCCACGATGACCAACTCGGCGCTCATCGCCAAGGGGAACTAGCCAAGGCCATGCAGATCTTGGGTATCACCGATCATCGACAGTTGGGTGAGCCTGGTCGCTATCGCGATAGCGGAATGATGGGCACAGAACAAAACGCGCGCGAAGATTGTTTTTGGCAAGCAGACTTAACCCAAGCAGCGACCGACATGGCTGCGGTTATTCGCGAAGTGCGACCACATGCGCTGGTCACATATGACGAGTTTGGTGGCTACGGTCACCCGGATCACATTCAAGCTCACCGCGCGGCGATGTATGGTGCGGTGTTGGCTGCTGCACCGTCCTACAAACCTGAGCTGGGTGAAGCCTGGGATGTGCCAAAGATTTATTGGACTGCCTTTCCGGTTTCCAATGTTGAGCGCACGCGCAAGGTGTTGGCTGAGCGCGGCATCGACTTCTTCTCCAATGACGAAGCCGAGGGTGGTCGTCCGTGGGCTTGCCCTGACGAATTTGTCACCACGTCGATCACGGACCTCGGTCTTGAACCGACCAAGATCGAAGCGCTGTTGGCGCACGAAACTCAGATTGCCAAAGACGCCCCGTTCCTGATGATTTCTCAGGTAGTCGGGCCCGAAGGCTTGGGCACGGAGCATTTTCGGCTCGTTCGCGGCCAGGTGGGAGTCACGAGCGGTGAGTTCAACCGTGAGGACGATTTTCTGTCTGGGCTTGACCTCTAGAACTACCAGGGGATCGCACCCCTCGGCCTAACGGCTATTTCTTTGCTTCCGGCTAGCCCAAATGGGTGACCGCGCACGCGCCTGATTGAACGGAAACAGGAAACTGCTGTCACAGGCGAAAACTGGGCGTTGAGGAGGCATGTATGTGGGTATCCGGAAAGCTCAATAAGCGCACGATTTCGCCTAGTCAAGCGGACACGTTGACGCCTTCCCCTGGACCTTCGGTTGGGCCTTCCCCGGAGCCTGCACCTGATGGTCTGCCCGCTCTCATCGCTGCACGCACTGCTGACGTAGGTCGCAACCGCGAGAAGCAACGCCGCCGCCGTTTACGCGCCATGGCCTGGTTGCTCGGAGTGCCCGCCGCTTTCTTGTGGTTCCGCCTTGCTGTTGGTGATCCCTTCAATGTCTTTTCATTCCCCGATTTTGATCCACTCGTAGTCATGCCGTTGCTCTTTTTTGCACTGCTTGCGGTGGTGTTGCTTGCAGGAACGGTAGGAGCGGGTCGATCACCACATGTGATGTATCGACCTGAGCAAATCAAGACGCGCTTGGACGATGTCATCGGTATCGATCCAGTGAAAGAAGATGTTGTTCGCAGTTTGAACCTGTTCTTGGCACACAAGCAGTTCGCCGATGAAATGGGTGGCACACCGCGACGAGGTTTGCTGTTTGAAGGTGCCCCGGGAACAGGAAAGACCCACTTGGCTAAAGCGATGGCAGCCGAGGCGGGCGTTCCCTTCCTCTTCGTCTCCGCCACTTCTTTTCAGTCTATGTATTACGGCGCCACGGCTCGAAAAATCCGCTCGTACTTCAAGAAGTTGCGCAAGGTGGCTCGCCAAGAAGGTGGCGCCATCGGCTTCATTGAAGAAATTGACGCGATCGCGATGTCTCGTGGTGGTGTATCCGCAACTGTTGCCCCCGATTCAGTCAGTGCAGTCGCGCACGGGTGTGGATCGCTGCACGCTCTGCCCACCTCGTTTGCGCTGTCGCACACGTTGGGTGCGACGGTGATAAACCAGAACATCACCAGCGAAGGTGTGGGGGGAGTCGTCAACGAACTCCTCGTGCAGATGCAGTCCTTTGATGAACCGACCGGAACCCAGAAAATGCAAACGTGGGTCATTGACAAGGTGAACTTGGTGCTGGCTGATGACCGTCAACTGCCGCGCCCCATTCCCCCGCGTACTAACATTTTGTTGATTGCCGCCACGAACCGCGCAGACAACCTGGATCCCGCGTTGTTGCGCCCCGGTCGTTTTGATCGCCGCTTGACGTTTGAATTGCCAGCCAAGGTGGGTCGTCGTCAATTGATTGACCACTTCCTAAAGACCAAGGCACACTCACCAGAGCTCGACGAATCCGCTATGCGCGACCAGGTTGCTTCGGCTACTTCTGGCTACACGCCCGTGATGATTGAGCATCTCTTTGATGAAGCGTTGGTCAACGCTGTTCGCCGTGGACAGCGGGAAATGTCGATGGGTGATGTTGAACGGGCCCGCATGGTTGAGGAAGTTGGACTCGGCCAGCCCGTCGCCTACACCGACCATGAACGCAAACTCATTTCCACGCATGAAGCCGGTCACGCCGTTGCTGCTTATCTGTGCGCACCCGAGCGTCGTCTGGAGATCTTGACCATCATCAAGCGCCGACAGGCCCTGGGAATGCTGGCCCATGGCGATGCTGATGACGTATTTACTCGCTCCCGCACGGAAATGTTGGCCTTGATTCGGATCGCGATGGCCGGACAGGTGGCCGAGGAGTTGTTCTTTGGCGATATCTCCACTGGCCCTGGCGGAGACTTGCTCTATGCCACCAATGTTGCCTGCGAAATGGTGGGCTCAGTGGGAATGACGGACACGTTGATTTCTTTCGCCGCAGTACAAAACGGCGCCTTCAATGGCAGCAACATTGTGGGCCGTGTGCTTGGCGATGCTGATGGTCGGGCCCGCGTCGAAAAGTTATTGCAGGATCAAAAAGCGGCCGTGAAGATTCTGCTGACTCAAAACCGTCATCTGGTGGAAGCCTTGCGTGATGCTCTGATGGTGCGTGAAGAATTGATTGGTAGAGAAATCACCGACGTTATTGAATCGGCTGGCGGGGTGCAGCGCGCACGCTTGATTGATGTGCGAGCCGATGCGACGGAGCGAGCCTAGATACTCCATAGTGTGAGGGTGAATCCCAGTCCTCGCCGGTTTTCGTGGTTCCTACCGGTGCTGTTTGCCTACCTAGTGGGCGTTGTCGCGGCAACGGTTGGGTGCTTTTGGCAATCAGGGCAAAGCATCCTGGGATCGGTAGCCATTCCGGTTGGTCTAGTGGCAGCGCTGTTTGTCACTTGGCTCGGAGCGCAGATTGTGGTGACGTCAACATCTCAACGGTGGGCACCGACCGCTTATGCGGTGGCGTTTATTCAGATGGTGCTGACCCTGACTGCGACGACATCGGCGGGCGATGTGGTGGTGGCGGCAACCTGGTACGGCTACGCGTTCTTGATTCTTAGCTTGCTCATCGTTGCTCTAATGGCGGTTCGCCACGGCATGTTTGGGCCCCGACGGCTGCGATAAGCACCCGGCCTGCCGGATTGTCGGAACCGGATTGAGGTTCCGCGCCGTCATAGGATGTGTTGCCGAAGCATCGGTGACTCTTTCTAGAGGATGGCAACAACGTGGCAAGCGGCACTACCGGACAGTTAACCGCTGCCGAACTCTCCGCCCGGCGCCTTCGCCGCCGTCTGGTCATCGCCGCCGTATTCGCCGTGTCACTGATCTTGATCGTGTTGAATTCCAACGTTCGGGGCACTGTTCCGTCCGGCACCACGGTCGAGGGCGTTTCCATTGGTGGACTCAGTGCCGAACAGGCCAGGTCTGTTTTAACTAAGAAGTTGGCACCTCGCATTAAGAAGGACATCACGCTGACCGCCGATGGTCGCGAGGCCACGGTTGACGCGCAAAAGGCTGGCCTAGCCCTCGACGTTGAGGGCACCGTGTCTAAGGCCACGTCGCTGACGGGTACCGGAAATGTTTTTTCTCGTCTTTTTGGCAAGGGTGGAGTCATTGAGCCGGTCTATACCGTGAACCAGAGGGCTCTTGATCGATCCATTGCCAAGATTTCAAAGAAACTCAACCAAGGCGTGGTTGACGGTGGCCTGAAATTTAGTGGCGCCACTGTTGAGGCGATTGAACCTGAAGTAGGCAAGGGAGTCAGCGCCGAAAGCGTGACCGCCGCGTTATTAGCCACCGCCTTGGCCAAAAATCGCAAGCATGAACTCAGCGTTGAGGACATCAAGCCCGCGTTGAGTTCGCAACAGGTGCAAGAGGCGTTGGACTCCTTGGGCAAAACCGTAGTTTCTGGGCCGATTTCCTTGGAGGTATCCGTTCCTGGCACTGACGAATCGGCCGGGATCAACAAAACTGTCACGCTGCCGATCCGCCGAGTGTCACCCTTTTTGAGCACTACCGTCGTGGACAAGAAGATTCAGATTGCTGTCAATGCCGATGCGTTGATTAAGAACTTGCAAAAGGATTTCGCTGGCCTGCAAGAACCTGCTCGCGATGCAGCCTTCCGCATCAGTAATGGCAAGCCAGTAATTCTTCCCTCCCGCGATGGTCAGCAAGTCAATGCTCAAGTCCTTGGTGGCGCAGTGGCTCGCGCACTGTCGAGCAAATTAGATCGGGTGGCCGATGTTGGATTGACCACTCAGCCGGCGGCATTTACTACGCAAGATGCGAAGAAGCTGGGAGTAGTCGAAAAGATTTCTACTTTCACGCAGCCCTTCCCCTATGCCCCTTATCGATACCAAAACATCGGCCAGGCGGCCGAGCGCGTCAACCAGACGTTGCTCAAGCCTGGTGATGTGTTCTCCCTGAACTCCATCGCCAAAGAGCGCACTCCTGAAAATGGTTACACCACAGGATTTGTCATCAAGTCGGGCCGCTTGCAAGAAGACCTCGGTGGGGGAGTCTCGACGATGGCCACGGCTACATGGCACACCGCATTTTTCGCTGGCCTGGAGCGCATCGAACAACGCGCCCACTCGTTCTACATCTCGCGCTACCAGCCTGGCTTGGAAGCCACCGTGGCTTGGGGCACGCTGGATTTGAAGTTTCGCAATGATTCGCCGAACGGAGTGTTCATCACGGCGGTTCGAGGTCGCAACTTTGTCCGCGTGACGATGTGGGGCACCAAGCGCTATGACATCGAAGCTGATTCGGGTCCACGCACCAACCCGAAGCCCTATTCAACGGTTACTGACACCGGTGCTGTGTGCACTCCACAAGATGGTGTGGGTGGATTCAAGATTGTGGTGACGCGGGTCTTCAAGCTCAATGGCAAAGAAGTTAAGCGCGAGCCGTTGACCACGACGTACAACCCGGCTGCCGACATCACCTGTAAGAAGCCGACACCCACGCCCACCGCAACGCCGAAGCCAACGACGACAGCCAAGCCAACGACTCAGCCCACTCCCCAGCCCACGGGTTAAGTAAGCGGTCAAGCAAGCCGCTTAAGCCAAGCTCCAACTTTGTCCGGCTGTGGAATCGGCCACCAGAACTCCCAAACTCGCAAGTTCGTCGCGCAACGAGTCTGAAGCGGACCAGTCCTTATCGATGCGGGCCTGGGCGCGCGCGTCGAGGAGTGCTTGGGCGCCAGCGGGTAATTCCTGAGCCACTGCTGGCTTGCCGACTTCGCGGACCAGATCGAGACCTAACAGTCGGTCTAAGTAGTTGAAAGTTTCGAAGCGCGCTCCGGACTCCACGCTGTCGTCTTTTTCCAAGCGCCGCAACGCTTGAATCGCGCGGGGAGTATCGAGGTCTTCGTTAAATGCATCCACGACAGCGACCCGAGTGGGTTCGTGCATTGGCGCCGAAGGCTCCTCAGCCCACAGAGCGATCTTGGTTCTCCATCGGGTCAAGGTGGTGGCAGCGGACTCAATGGCGTTCCATGTCAAGTTCATCTGCTGGCGGTAGTTGTGCTCTAGGAAGCACAAGCGCAAAGCCAAGGGGTCAATGCCACGATCAATCACATCTTGGAGAAGTAAAACGTTGCCCGTGGACTTGGCCATCTTGCGACCGTCAAAAAGCAAGTGCTCGGCGTGCACCCAATGCCGTACGACTTCTTTGCCAACGGCTGCATCAGATTGGGCCTTCTCGTCTTCGTGGTGCGGGAAGCGAAGATCAATGCCACCGGTATGTACGTCAATGGTCTCGCCCAGGTGGTGAACGCTCATCGCCGAACATTCCACGTGCCAACCCGGGAATCCCACGCCCCACGGGGTGTCCCACACGAGCTGAGTGCGAGTGTCACCGGCGACTTTCCACAAAGCCCAGTCAGCGTGAAAACGCTTGCGCCCGCTGGCTTCTGGGTCTTCTTCGATAGCAAAACGCGTGCCGGGCCGCAGGGCGTCGAGCTTGTTGCCACTGATCGCCCCGTAGTTGTCGATCGAGCGGGCATCGAAGTACACCGAGCCATCGCCACCGACGTAAGCGTTGTTGTTGTCAATGAGTTTTTGGATCAGTTCAATCATCAAGTCAATGGATTCGGAGGCTCGAGGGGCTATGTCAGCGGGAGCAATGTTTAAGCGGGACAAGTCCATGAGGTAAGCGTCTTCGTAGAAGCGTGCCACATCAAGTGCGCTTCGATTTTCCTGCTTGGCCTGACTCAAGATCTTGTCTTCGCCGGCTTCATCTAACCCGCGGTCATCAGCCATGTGTCCCACGTCGGTGATGTTTTGTACGACGGTGACCTGAAGTCCCTGCAACGTGGCAACGCGACGGATCAGATCCGACAGCAAAAATGTGCGAAGGTTGCCCACGTGAGCGAAGCGATACACCGTGGGTCCGCAGGCGTAGATCGACAAGCGCCCCGGCGCCGATGGCTCAATTTTTTCCACGCGCCGAGTGCGAGTGTCAGTTAAGTGCAGCAACTCGGCTCCTGGTGGGTTGTTGGTTGTTCAGCGTACGCAAGATTGGGCCATCAGGCGCGCTCGCGAGACCGCTTGGGCTCGGGTGGGATGACCTTGGCCGCGACGATTTTGGCTCGTTCGATCCTGATCACCGCACCATCGCGCTTGACCACTTCTGCCATGGTCTCAGTCCAGATCCGGAGGTGGCCCAAAACGTCAGTCATCAGGACGTCCGGATCGGTCGGGCTTTCGCCCCTCAGTAGATAGCGGATGCTTACACGCTCACCGATGGAATCTTCGGTGAGGGCCACAATAAATCGGGCCCCGTGGGAGATCTGGGGTCCTCGCGCAGGGGGGTCAAAAGTGGGTGAATCGGGCGACACGAGCAACCCCCACGGTGACATTAGCAATTGGTATCGCAATACTAGGGCGACCGACGCTTCTCCGTCGGCTAACTCGGGAAGGAACCGCACGTGACCTACGTGATCGCGCAGCCTTGCGTTGACCTCAAAGACAAGTCTTGCATCGAAGAATGTCCTGTTGACTGCATTTACGAAGGTGGCCGGATGCTCTACATCCAGCCCGATGAGTGCGTTGACTGTGGTGCGTGCGAACCGGTCTGCCCTGTCGAAGCGATCTTCTATGAAGACGATGTCCCCACTGAGTGGACACCATTTACTTCAGCCAATGTGGAGTTCTTCGAAGTCTTAGGTTCACCCGGAGGAGCTGCTCGAGTTGGTGCAGCCGAACGCGATGCGGCCATCGTGACTGTCCTGCCTCCGCAGGAGCACAACGAATAACGTGGCGTCATTCGCGACATCATCTAACGCTCCTTTGTCGCGCTTACCCGCATTTCCTTGGGATTTAATTGCTGGCCACGCTCAGCGTGCGGCCGAACATCCAGACGGACTCGTTGACCTGAGCGTAGGCACGCCCGTAGACCCCACCCCAGATGTCATTCAGGATGCGTTGGTTGCAGCAGCTAATTCACCGGGATACCCAACAACGCATGGCACCGTGGAGCTGCGTCAAGCCGCTGTGAAGTGGATGGCTCGCTCGGCCGGCGCGATAGATGTTGATCCTGCGGCGGTGCTTCCAGTGATTGGCACTAAGGAAATCGTCTCGTGGTTGCCCACGATGCTCGGTTTTTCTGCGGGACATCGGATCGTCATTCCTGAATTGGCCTACCCGACCTACGACGTAGGTGCGCGACTGAGCCAAGCCGAGCCAGTAGTTGCGGCTGACCCCACGCTGGTCGAGGGTGATGTCTCGATGGTGTGGATTAACTCACCGTCCAATCCCACGGGCGAAGTCCTCAGCACTGAACGCATGCGAGCCATTGTTGATTGGGCGCGCGATCGTGGAGCGCTGGTGGTGTCGGACGAGTGTTATCTCGAGTTGGGGTGGACTGCGCAACCGGTTTCGGTCCTGGACCCTGACGTCTGCGGTGGAACAAGCGAGGGAATTCTTGCGGTCCATTCGTTGTCCAAGCGTTCCAATCTTGCGGGTTACCGATGTGGCTTTGTCGCCGGTGACCCAGGCGTTATTGCGGGATTAGTGGAACTGCGTAAGCACGCAGGCTTGATGGTCTCTGGACCGGTTCAGGCCGCTGCGACTGCTGCTCTCAACGATGATGCGCATGTTGCGGTTCAGCGCGAGCGCTATGCAGCTCGACGCGAACTCTTAGCGCAGGCTTTGATCTCGGCTGGCTTTTCCATCAGTCACTCAAGCGCTGGTTTGTATCTGTGGGCCAGCCGAGGCGAGCCGGCGCTGACGACCGTCGCATGGCTGGCGGAACGAGGCATCCTGGTGGCGCCAGGCACCTTCTACGGGGTGGCGGGGGCCGAACATGTCAGGGTTGCTCTGACGGCCACGGACGAGCGCGTACGGGCTGCGGTTTCGCGCCTGTAACGCGAACTTTGCACCTTGGCGTCGTATGTGCCGACCTGATGTCCGGCGCCTAGGCGTGAGGCGTTAGTTTTGGGGCTTGCCGATCAGACCGGTCGGACACCGAAGTTTCAATCCCGACGGAGGACCTCGTGTCGGATGTGACCTTGCAGTACCCCGGAGGCGAATTGCCTCTGGCCGAAGTTCCAGCCACCGTTGGCAACTCTGGCCTCGATGTTTCGCAGTTCCTCAAGGCAACCGACCACGTCACGCTTGACCATGGATTCATGAACACCGCATCATGCGAGAGTTCAGTCACCTACATTGATGGTGATGCCGGAATCCTGCGCTACCGCGGGTACCCCATTGAGCAACTTGCCGAGAAGTCATCCTTCTTGGAAGTGTCTTATCTGTTGATCTACGGCGAGCTCCCCACGGCTGAGCAGCTGACTGAATTTGACTCCAGCATTCGCAGTCACACGATGTTGCAAGAAAGCTTGCGTTCGTTCTTTGATGGTTTCCCGCGTGATGCGCACCCCATGCCCGTGCTTTCCAGCGCTGTCAGTGCGTTGTCGACGTTCTACCAAGACAGCTTGGATCCCTTTGACAAGGAGCAGGTCGAGATCTCGACCATTCGCCTCTTGGCCAAGGTCCCCACGATCGCCGCCTACGCCTACAAGAAGAGCGTGGGTCAGCCGATGCTCTACCCAGACAACTCGTTGGGTTTGACCGAAAACTTCCTTCGTATGACCTTCGGCGTTCCAGCTGAGGAATACATCGCCAACCCCGCAGTGGTTCGCGCTCTGGACTTGCTGTTCATCTTGCACGGTGACCACGAGCAGAACTGCTCTACGTCAACCGTTCGCATGGTGGGTTCATCGCACGCCAACATGTTTGCTTCCGTTTCGGCCGGTGTTAACGCGCTCTTCGGGCCGCTACACGGTGGAGCCAACCAGGCCGTTCTCGACATGCTCGAGAACATTCACGCTGCT
>JBAXSF010000038.1:0-10195 GCA_037130835.1 Actinomycetes bacterium | reverse complement strand
GAAACCGTTGATTTCGCCTTCATGACTTGCCCACTCCTTGGTTTAGCTTGGCTATCAAGCACGCGTGTGTGACTCCCGATAAACCCATCACACCCGTATCAGACACCTAGGAGCGTGGTTTAGGCAAGAAGTTTGGAAAAATCGGACCAAACGGTTATCAGACGGTTACCCAAAATGCGGCAATTCACAGCTGGTTCTAGAGATTCGCCCCTGGTTTGGCCACGCCTAGCCAGGCAATCAGGATCACCAAGGTCCAGATCACATAGACAAACGGAGTCGCCCGCGCCATCGAGCCGGCGATCGCACGCTCGGCAGCCTCGCTTGAACCATCGATGATCAAAGACTTGAACCCACCAGAAAACGGTTTGAGGCTCAGGCGGATCAGCACGCCACACAAGATGGTCACGCCGTAAAGCAAGATCTTCAGCCCCAGCCATTTGGGATTGGTTTGCACACCGAATGGATCAGTGACCACCATCGCGTAGATGCCACCAATCGCGGTACCGGCAATAACGGCAATGCGAACCGCATAATCGAGCTTCAAGCTGATCAACTTAATGGGCTTGTCACCTGCAACGTTGTGCTCAACTAAGACCAAGGCGACCCACAATGCGGTGAACAACACCACCGGGATGGCGAGCAATTTAAATTGTTGACCACGAGGATCAGCGACGATTAAAAGCGTGCCGGACGCCAAGAACAACGGCATACACAACCGCGGGCCCATGTCACAAAATGCCATGATCTTTAGCGAAATCCGCCGGGCATCCACGCTCAACCCGGGCTTCGTGACCTGTCGACTGGAGTAGTACGTACCCAAGTCTCCACCTAGCCAAAAGGTCAAAAGCAGCAAGTGGACGAGGATGAGGATGGAGAAGAGAAAATTCGGCGGCTGTCCCATGGGGCAAAACGATACTCACTGGTAGAGATGTGGGGCCAAACCTAGGTGTGTGTGCCCCGTCACTGAGCCCACGGTCCACGGTGGCTCAGGATTGTTCGCGCTCGGCCCGAGCCGCATCATCGGCCGCATCTTCAGCAGCCGCGGCTTGATCCATGCGGTCACTTATCCGGCCTAGCGGAGATTTCCAGGGGCCTTTGGGTTCCTTGTCCTTGCGAACACCGATTTGGCTGCGCACATTGCGCAGGAGGACCAAACTCACCAAGCCCGAAACCAAAATGCCGATCAGGGCACACACAAACACATCTTTGACACCCACCACGTACAGAACAATCGCTGTCCCGAGGAACAACGCGATACGCAGTGCGGTGTAACGAAGCAAGGCCACGATGATCAGGCTCCGATGGACTGCGGCTTTTCCCGACGTTCGGGATCGGGACCATCAAAAGTTTGAATCACTTCGTACAACGTGTTGCGCTCCTTGGGAACAAACCCTGCATCGCGGATTAATTCCAGCAAATCAGTGCGGGTGAGCTTGTCGGGAGTACCAAAACCATCGGCATCGTGGGTGATCTTGTACTCCACGACGCTGCCATCGAGATCGTCCACACCGAAGTTCAAACTCAACTGAGCAGTGGTTAGTCCGTGCATAACCCAGAAGCACTTCACGTGCTGAATATTGTCAAAGAGCAATCGCGACACCGCGAAGGTCTTGAGGGCTTCAGCGCCGGTCGCCATGGTCAGGTGACTCAAGCGGTTGTTGTCATTGTGGAATCGCAACGGGATGAACGTGATGAACCCACCGGTTTCGTCCTGCAATTCGCGTAAACGCAGAACATGATCCACCCGATGACGAGGCTCCTCGATGTGGCCATACAGCATCGTGGCTGGGGTCTTCATGCCTTTGCTGTGCGCCAGCCGGTGAATGCGTGACCAGTCTTCCCAGTGCGTGTCATGGTCAACGATTTGCTTGCGAATCTCCCAATCAAAGATTTCCGCACCGCCGCCGGTGAGTGAACTCAAGCCAGCATCGATCAACTCATCCAAAATCTCGTCAGCGCTCAGTCCGCTAATGCGCTCGAACCAGTGGATCTCTGTTGCGGTGAACGCCTTCAACGCAACATTGGGTCCCAAGGTGGCGCGCAGCTCACTCAAACTCTTGGGGTAATAGCCCCAGGGCAAGGTCGGGTGCAGGCCATTGACGATGTGAAGTTCAGTCAATCCCTCCGGTGCCATCGCCTCAGCTAAACGCACGGCTTCTTCGATGCGCATCGTGTACGCATCCGCCTCGCCGGGCTTGCGCTGGAACGAGCAGTAGGCACAACTCGCGCTGCACACATTGGTCATGTTCAGGTGGCGGTTGACGTTGAAATACACCGCATCGCCATTGAGTTCAGTGCGCTTGGCATGCGCCAACTGGCCCAGCCACATCAAGTCATCGGTTTCATACAGCGCCACACCATCGTCAAAACTCAGCCGTTCGCCGGCCGAGATCTTGTCTTCGAGTTCTCGCTTTAGGCCTGAATCCATGACCTCACCCTACGCCGACCTGTCGCCACGGACTCAGCGTGGCTCATCCGATTGTGCCGCCTTGCGGGCTGCGCCGAGTTCACCCTGCCAACGGGCAAAAAGGTCGTTCGAAACCCCCAACACGTCTAGGACTTTGCCCGCAACAAAATCCACGAGTTCTTGCATCTGGGTTGGGCCGTGATAGAACGCCGGGTTACAGGGCAACACCACGGCTCCGGCTGTATCGAGCGTCAACATGTGCTCAAGAGTGGAGCGCGTAAAGGGAGTCTCACGAACACACACGACCAACGGACGACGTTCCTTCAAGGTCACATCCGCAGCACGTTGCAAAAGATCCTTACTCAGCCCCATCGCGATTCCTGCAACGCTTGCCGTGCTGGCAGGTACGACCACCATGCCCTTTGCAGGGTAGGAACCAGAGGATGGTCCCGCGGCGAAATCGGTGGACGCCCACAACACCACGTCAATGTCGGTTGTATCGCGATCAAGCAGCACCGAGAGGTCTTCGCGCCAATGGGCATCACGCCAAGCCAAACCGATTTCATCAACAATAGTTAAACGCGCAGACTTTGACACCACGAGGTCTACTGATTCACCGGCGTCGAGTAATCCGTTAATAACCGCAGCGGCGTAGGCGGTACCGCTGGCGCCGGATATCCCGACGATCCAAGGCTGACGAGGTGAAGTCACAGGTCAACTGTGGTGCATGACCTAGTCAGTGCGCCACTCGCCTAACAATATTCCTAGGCCGACAGCCCTAGCGCCCAGAAGTTGAGCAAGGCAAAGGCGAACAAGCCCAATCCAACAAAGCCATTGACCGTAAAGAAGGCCCGATTAACCCGACTGAGGTCATCGGCCTTGACCAACGAGTGCTCGTAAGCCAAAGCGCAGGCGGTGAAAACCACACCAGCCCACCACCATGGCGAGCAGCCGGTAGCCACTCCAAAACCAATCAGCGCAAGCAGCGTCAGGACATGAATGAAGCGAGCCGCTAACAACGCATTGCGTACACCGAAACGAGCTGGCGTTGATTTCACGCCTTCGCTGCGATCAAAGTCCACATCTTGACTGGCATAGATCAAATCAAAGCCGCCGATCCATGTCCCTACGGCTAGGCCCAGC
The DNA here is from genome assembly GCA_037130835.1 of Actinomycetes bacterium. Classification (GTDB taxonomy): domain Bacteria; phylum Actinomycetota; class Actinomycetes; order UBA12327; family UBA12327; genus AcAMD-2. The sequence continues at coordinate 6,645 of JBAXSF010000038.1, read as the reverse complement.
CACACAGCGGGTGCCGGAGACGGCGAGGTCAAACTTGCGGTAACCGCAACCCAAGCGCCAATAGGCGCAAGAAATTGTGCGACCCCCAAGATTGCGTGCGGGAAATTCGTAAATCGTTTGGCATAGGGATAAACGATCAGTGGTGCGACCGCTAGAGGTGCAAGCAGCACACACCACCAATTCAGCGCCGTGCAAGCACCGAGGAACACCACCAACGAAACGGCTGCACCCACGTTGGCAGTGCGCACACTCACCGCACCCGTTACTAATTCACGTTGTGCAGTGCGCGGATTGGCTGCGTCTATTTCACGATCGATAATGCGGTTGGCTGCCATCGCGAAGGTGCGAGCCCCCACCATGGCCACGATGATCAGCAGGAGTTCGGGCCAGGCAATCGTCCCCGTGGTCGCCTGCATCGCAGCTAACGCTCCAATGAGGGCGAACGGCAGAGCAAACACGCTGTGTTCGATCGTGACTAAGCGCAAAAAGGAACGCACTGCGTGGGAGCTGGCTTGGTCGTTGCTCATGGGAGAAGAACTCACGGCGCCAATCCATAGGAGGCCCAGCGCTGACTGACCAGCTCCACAATGCGGGGGTCTTGTGCCACAGCATCGGGCCATTCGCGGGTGTACCCCTCGTCGGCACGCTTGGCGGTGGCATCAATACCGAGCTTGCCGCCCCAGAACTGCTGGTACGAACTGTGATCAAGGTGATCGACTGGGCCAGTGGTGTGGAGCACGTCGTGGTCATAGTCCACGTTACCCAAAACTTGCCACGCAACCTCGGCGTAGTTGTGCACATCAACGTCTTTGTCAACCACGACGATCAATTTCGTCAAGGACATCAGACCAGCACCCCACAGTGCGCTCATCACCTTCATCGCATGCTTGGGGAACTTCTTGTCGATACTGACAATCACGCAGTTATGGAAGACGCCGTACTCCGGTAAGTGATAATCAACAATCTCTGCATGCGTCAACTGCAACAACGGCAAGAAGATTCGTTCAGTGGCCATGCCAATGGGTCCATCTTCTTGGGGCGGGCGCCCCACGACGATGGATTGATACACCGGATTAGTCGTCATCGTCATCGTGTCGACGGTCATGACCGGAAAGTCTTCTTGCGGCGTGTAATAACCCGTGTGATCGCCAAAGGGACCCTCGGGCCTGCGAGCGCCAGGTTCAATCCAGCCCTCCAGCACGATTTGAGCACCCGCTGCGACCTGCAAAGGCACCGTCAAGCAGTCAACAAGCTCGATGCGCTCGCCGGCTAGGAATCCGGCGAACAAATATTCATCAATTTCGGTGGGCAAGGGCGCGCTAGCCGCATAAGTAACTGCCGGTGGACAGCCGAAGGCGATCGCCACGGGAAGCCGTTCGCCGCGACGCTCAGCCACGGCGTGGTGAGCATTGCTGTCCTTGTGGATTTGCCAGTGCAAACCGACCTGATTGCGGCTGTGCTTTTGGAGGCGGTACATCCCTAAGTTGCGGTCGCCGGTTTCCGGGTGCTTGGTGTGCGTCAATCCCAGATTAAGAAACACACCAGCATCGTCGGGCCACTGCTTGATGCCGGGAAGGAGATCAAGATTGACTTCATCACCGCGCAGCACCACGGATTGCACCGTTGATTGCTTCACCACTTTCGGCGGAGCGCTACGCAGCTGCATGACTTTGCCCAAAGCATCCTTGAGGCCACCGACACCCTTCGGAAGTTCGGGCTTCAGGAGTTCACGAATGCGCTGACCGATCTCGTCCAGGTCACTCACACCTAACGCCGCCGCCATTCGTTCGGTTGTCCCAAAAACATTGATGGCCAGCGGAATCTGACTGCCTCGGACGTTGTCAAAGATCAACGCTGGTCCACCAGCGGCCACCACGCGGCTCACGATTTCAGCCACTTCGAGTTCGGGATCAACCTCCGCGCTCACACGATGCAACTGTCCCTTGGCTTCAAGGTCAGCAAGGAAGGACGGCAAGTCAGCGTTAGTCACAGAGCAATCATCGCAGGTGCGCTCTAGAGTGGCTTCGTGGTTCGCATTCTGTTGTACGCAGTGCCAGTAATCCTGGGCGTTTGGGCCCTTGTTGACTGTGCCCAAACAGCCAAAAGCGACGTGCGCAAACTCCCTCGAGCCGCATGGATTCTGATCATCCTGATTGCGCCCATTATTGGATCGTTGGCCTGGCTAACGATCGGTCGCCGCAAGGGATCAGGTCCGCGACCGGCACCTCGCCCCGTCGCCCCCGATGATGATCCCGATTTTCTGCGCGACCTAGACCGCAAAAAGCCTCGCCGCGACGACAAGCCTGACGAGACGCCGCCAAGCTGAAGCAGTTGATTTACAGCCCGGAATACGAGTGCAAGCCGGGAAGCCAAATGTTGACGCCAACGAAATTGAAGATCAATGACGCATATCCCACCAAGGCGATGACCGCTGTCTTGCGGCCCTTCCAGCCCACGGTGACTCGTGCATGCAGGTACCCCGCATAAACCACCCAGGTGATAAACGCCCACGTCTCTTTCGGGTCCCAGCCCCAATATCGACCCCACGCATTTTCGGCCCAGATCGCACCAGCGATAACAGCAAAGGTCCAGAGCGGGAAAACGAAAGCGACGATGCGGTAGCCAAGTGTGTCCAAGTCCTTGGCCGAGGGAACGCGTAACAAGAATCCAGTCTTTGACTGGGTGCCTCGATCTTCAAAACGAGCTTTGACTAAGTACAAGATGCTGATGATCGCCGACGTGGTGAACAAACCAAACGAAATGACGGCAGCGCTGACGTGGATGACGAGCCAATACGACCGTAAAGCAGGCACGAGTTGACCTGCATCAACATAGAGAACGGTTACGGCAAGCCCCAAAGCCAGTAGCACTGGCGTGACAATGAAAATCCCCATCCAGCGCAGGTCAAATCGACGATTCAGGAGGAGATAAATCCCCACGACAGACAGCGATGCGGTGATCGAGAACTCGTACATGTTGCCCCACGGCACTCGCCCAGCCGCAATTCCGCGTAAGACCACACCCACGGCTTGCAAGCCAAATCCCAGAACCAACAAGGAGAACCCTATGTTGCCGAAGCGTGTGCGCTGACCAGCTGCTTCAACCTCTACAGGTTCGTCAATCGGCTGATCTGCGGGGGCGCTGCCGGCAGCCCCGACCAAGACGTCAACTGCTGGTACCTCGGCTCGACCCTTGCGTCCGGCGAAAGCCAAGTCATAGGCCAACGCAATCATGACCAACGTGTACACAAACATCGCGGCATAAATACATTGGTTGCTCAACGTTGCCCATGACTGGCTGTTCATGCGTGACCTTTTTCTTGGCGATTGACAACAGCTGTGATGACTGCTTCGACATCGGATTCAATTTCAGTGTTTTCGGTACGTGCCAAACCTGCAACCGCTACAACCGTACGCCCTTGGTCATCGATTGTCGTGCGCACCCAAATGCGGCGACGGCGGGTAAAGAGCGACATAACTAACCCGGCGATAGAAACAATCGCGGCAATCAACGCAACGGGCGTTCCTGGATCGTGCGCAATCGAGAAAGTGGCGAACTGGGAGACACCGTCAAATGTGACTGTGCCCGCGCCACGGGGGATCTTCCATGTTTGCCCCGGAGCTAAGGCTTCAATCCCGAGCTTTTTCATCTTGGACGTATCAAGTTTGTAAATCGACTGTGGCGCTCCCGTGTTGAGACCTAAATCACCCACCCACGCGGACATAAACAGACCAGGAGTGACAGCGGCTGGGAATTGTGAAATGGGTCCGCGCTGCGGATCAACGCTGGTGGTGGGTAAGAAGATCGCTTGAATTCCCAACTCCTTGGGCTTGGCATCGGGCGACTTGATCACGCCGGACGAGGAGAAATTTCCATCTTGTGGCAAGAAGGCGACGCTGTCCTTTAGAACAACGTTGCCCTTTCCATCGCGCACGGTCACCCGCGGCGCATAACCCCAACCCACCAAAAAGATTTTTGAACCATTGATTTTGAGCGGCTTATTGACCTCAATACGAGATGGTTGCGCCGGTGCGGCGGGCGTGGCTTGGTAATCAACATCGGCGTAGAACTCACGGGGCGCTCCACGCTGGCTGCCTTGAGTTTCAAAGGAGACTGAGAAGTTGCGAAGGTTGAACGAAAATGGTGTCAGCTTTTCGGGAACAAAAAGACGCCCGGGTTTAAACGAGTCGTATTGGGTCAACGTATTGGAAAAACCTTGGCCCTCGCGGACAAGAACATTGCCGCGATAGCCGTACAGGCTGCCTGTCGCGACACCAATCAGGATCACGACCAGCGCGGCGTGAAAGATGAGATTGCCGGTTTCGTGCAAATACCCCTTCTCGGCCGAAACAAAATCGGCTTCGCGCCGAACACGAAATCCGCGCTTGCCCAAATCTTCGGCGGCTTGTTCCAGCACCTGTGCCGGGGTTGAGGTGACCAGCACGCTTTGGTGCGCCGGCAGCTTTTCCAGTCGACTGGGAGCTACCGGAGGCAGCGCACGCAAGCCCTTCCAGTGGACACGTAGCCGCGGAACCACACAACCGATTAACGAAACAAACAGCAACAAGTACACCGAGGCAAACCACGGCGACGCATAGACGTCGAAAAATCCCAACCGGTCCAGGATCGGACCCGAACCTGGGTGCAAGGCCAGGTATTGCTGCACCTTGGTCGGGTTGATCCCACGTTGCGGGAAGAGCGATCCGGGAATGGATGCGAGCGCAAGGAGGAACAACAAAATCAAGGCGACTCGCATCGAGGTCAGCTGACGCCAACCCCAACGAAGCCATCCCACGATTCCCATGTGTCCCAATTCCTTCTATACCGATGGATCGAACTGTGACACCCACGTCAGCAGTTCAATAGACAATGTTTGCCAAATACCTGTCACCAACAAGATGCCCAGAAGAACCAGTAGTCCACCACCAAAGCGCATCACCCACACCGAGTGCTGACGAACCCAAGCAAACGCTGTCATCGCTCGGCCGTAGGCCAAGCCGGCGATAAGAAAAGGGATTCCTAAACCAAGGCAATAAAACAGCGAAAGCAATGCACCGCGACCAGCTGTTGCACTGGTAAAACTCAGAGTCTGAACTGCAGCCAACGTCGGACCAATGCACGGTGTCCAGCCAATGCCAAAGACCACCCCGAGCAATGGCGCTGCACCCACACCCACTGCCGGCGAAGCCGTCAACCGGAACTGACGCTGAAGGGCAGGGAAGGCGCCCATGAAGATCAAACCCAAAACGATGGTGACCACACCTAGAACCGCAGTGATAGGGCGTGCGTAGGTCTGCAGGCTCGCACCAAGCCCGCCAAACAAGGCTCCATAACTAATAAAGACAACACTGAAGCCGGCAATGAAACCCAACGTGCCCAACACGATCTTGGAGCGAACAGATCGCGGCAAGGTTTCATCAATAGCCCACTCACCGTTGAGTTGGGCGCCGGTCAAGCCTGTGACGTAGGAGATGTAGACCGGGACCAATGGCAAAACACAGGGCGAAAAGAACGACACCACGCCAGCAAGCAGGGCAAACGGGATGGCCAAAGCCACCGAGCCGGTCAGGACGGTTTGCGCACCATCGGCTAACACGGCATTCATCAGCGACCTGATGCCAAAACTTGGTCGACCAAATTCGTCAACGTTGTTTGTGAATCAACCGGACCAATAATGCGGGCTGCCACTCGGCCTTGTTGATCAATGATCAAGGTCGACGGAATCGCAGCTGGTGGCAAGGTGTCCGAAAATCCCAACTGAATTTGGCCCTTGGGGTCAGCAATATTTGGGTAAGTGATTCCAAAATTACGAATGAAGGCACGTGCTGGATCATCGGTGTCGCGTGTATTGAGTCCAACAAATTCCACACCGCGAGACTTCAGTGCCACATTCGCGCGTTGCAACACCGGCGCTTCGCTGCGACAAGGTCCGCACCACGAACCCCAGACATTGAGGACCACTACTTTGCCGCGCTGCTTAGCCAAGTCAAAGGCGCCACCGGTGAGCGTGCGACCTTGCACTGCTGGGGCTGGCTTGCGTAGCGACTCCGCCACCACTTTGAGCGTTCCATCTCCAGAGACAAAACCCGCATCGGCCGTGGTCGAGGAGGCGCTACTTCCACCGCAACCAGCCACAACGAGCACGAGCCCCAGAGCAAAGACGCCCGAGGCAACCCGACGGATAGGCGTGGTCACGAATCAAGCACCTGCGATGGGGCTGGCCCCAGGCAAAAGGTCGGCGGCCGGCTCGGTGTAAGTCACAGCCACCAAGTGGTCATCAGAAAACGTGGCCGAGGTCAGCGAAGCCAACGAACATTCACGGCGGCGGGGGTCATGCCAATAACGGCGGTTTTCTAGAGACAACCGCGCAATCCATACTGGAAGCTGGTGAGACACCAACACCACTTCATGACCACGAGCAAGATCGCGAGCGGAGTCAATCGCCGCACGCATCCGCTCTGCAACAACAACGTAGGGCTCACCCCAACTTGGCTTGAACGGGTTCCACAATTTGGGCCAATACTGCGGGTGACGCAATACCCCATCACCAACGGCTACGCGCTTACCTTCAAAAACGTTATCGGCTTCAATGAGTCGCTGATCAAGCTCAACAGTGAGATCAAAACGTGCGGCAATCGGTGCGGC
>JBAXSF010000037.1:0-10384 GCA_037130835.1 Actinomycetes bacterium | reverse complement strand
TTGCACGAGGTACCCGGCCGCCAAAGCAACAAAAGCAGGGATCAAGATCAGCGTCGGTAGAGCGCCCATAGCCGCAAACTCAAGGAGCACAAAACCCGTGACAAAGGGATTGCCAAAAATTGCACCAATGGCGGCCACTCCCCCCAGCACCATGGCAAATTGCTGCGCTTGCGCTGGCTGTTTGCGAACCAGGAAAGCCGCGATTGCAGTGCCGCAAGCAATCAAGGGAGCTTCAGGACCCAAGGACAACCCACAAATGATGGTTCCCACCGCGGCGAGAAGCACTGACCCGACAACAGCCGGCCTGACATCAAAATGAAAACCATCGAGTGGACCAAGCCCAGTTTTTCCTGGCAACTTCCAGGCCACGACGACACAGGCAGCGCCCACTAACGGACCTAGGACGATGAGCCACCACGGTGGCTGGTCATAACCCAACGATTCGGGCAGTTTTTCCCAGAGCGCTGTTTGGCCTAGCGAAATAAATGCAAGGAACAACGACGCGGCAATCGCACCAACCACGCCAAGGCCGGCAGCGAGAACTAAGGCCTTGGGGGACGTGACCGCACGCGAGGTGTCAGCCTCGGAAGTTGGCAATGCAGCAGCCTTAGTAGCGGTACTGATCAGACTTGTACGGACCCTCAATGTGTACACCGAGGTATTCGGCCTGCTTCTTGTTCAACTCGGTCAATTCCACACCCAGCGCACTGAGGTGCAAACGAGCAACCTTTTCGTCCAAATGCTTGGGCAAGGTGTACACGCCAATGGGGTATTGCTCGGTGCGGACAAAGATTTCAATTTGTGCAAGCACCTGGTTGGTGAAGGAGTTGGACATCACAAATGATGGGTGACCAGTGGCATTGCCCAAGTTCAGCAGGCGACCTTCCGACAAAATAATGATTGAGTGGCCGTCGGGGAAAGTGAACTCATCGACCTGTGGCTTAATCGTGTTGCGCTTAACGTTTGGCAACGCATACAGACCAGCCATGTCAATCTCGTTATCGAAGTGCCCGATATTTCCGACAATGGCCTGGTGCTTCATTTGGCTCATGTGCTCAGCGGTGATGACGTCGTAGCAACCCGTAGCGGTCACAAAGATGTCAACGATTCCAATGACGTCCTCAATGCGCGTGACCTGGTAGCCATCCATCGCCGCTTGGAGTGCACAGATGGGGTCGACTTCCGTGACGATGACGCGAGCACCTTGGCCTCGCAAAGATTCAGCGCATCCCTTGCCCACGTCTCCGTAGCCGGCAACAAGTGCGACCTTTCCACCGATCAAGACGTCAGTGGCGCGGTTAATGCCGTCGATCAGGGAGTGGCGGCATCCGTACTTGTTGTCGAACTTGCTCTTCGTGACAGAGTCGTTGACGTTGATTGCCGGGAAAAGTAACTTGCCATCGCGGAACATCTCGTAGAGCCGGTGGACACCTGTGGTGGTTTCCTCCGTGACGCCCTTAATGCCGGCGGCAACGGCAGTCCAACGATTGGGGGTTTCCTTCAACGTCTTCGCCAACAGGGCCAAGATCACCGCGTACTCTTCGCTGTCTTCAGGACCGGCCTGGGGAACGAAATTCGCTTCTTCGAATTCCTTGCCCTTGTGTACCAACAGCGTTGCGTCGCCGCCGTCGTCAAGAATCGTGTTCGGGCCAGCACCATCGGGCCACAACAGAGCTTTTTCAGTGCAATCCCAATACTCCTCGAGCGTCTCGCCCTTCCACGCATAAACGGGGACACCCGCTGGAGCATCAACCGTTCCGTTGGGGCCGACCACAACTGCAGCGGCCGCATGGTCCTGAGTTGAGAAAATGTTGCATGAGACCCAACGAACGTCGGCACCGAGTTCAACAAGGGTTTCAATCAAGACTGCGGTCTGCACCGTCATGTGTAGCGACCCCAAGATGCGAGCACCAGTCAGTGGCTTGTCTTTACCAAATTCACTGCGCATGGCCATCAAGCCAGGCATCTCGTGCTCAGCCAGACGCATCTCATTGCGTCCGAAGTCAGCCAGGGATAGATCGGCGACCTTGAAATCGGGCGCAGCACTCATGGGGTTCTCCTCAAGTAAGGCGGTGTTTCATCGTTACGCCCATTGTTTCAGGTTGTTCGTGGGATTGCTCAGGGGACTGCCTACTTATTGCGATCCACATCTGGCTCCAAATAGATCATGCAGGTCAGCGGAACCGCTGCACGGACCCGAGCTTCGGCCGCATCAATGGCCACAGCGATTGAGCGAGACGTCCCGTCATCAACAACAGCCACCTTGGCCACGACGAGTAACTCATCAGGCCCCAAATGCAAGGTTTTGACGTGGATTACCCGCTCAATCACGCCTGAATCGGCCAAGGCAGCCTCAATGGCGAGCTGGTATTCCGGCAAGGCCGACTCCCCTAGCAGCAAGCTACTCATTTCCACTGCCAGGAAAACGGCGATAATAATCAGCAGGATCCCGATGGCGATTGAGCCCAAACCGTCGAAGCGCCCATCCCCTGTGATTGTCGCCACACTGATGCCCACGAGAGCCAAAACGAGTCCAATGAGGGCACCCGCGTCTTCGAGCAGGACCACTGGAAGTTCGGGGCTTTTGTTAGACCGAACGAACTTCAACCACGGCTGTGAATTCCGCGTCTTGTTTGATTCGACGATGGCGGTGCGGAAAGAAAATGCCTCCGCGACGATGGCAAAAATGAGAACGCCTATGGCCCACTGCGGTGAATCTAACGGTTCGGGTTCGTTAAATTTATGCCAGCCTTCATACGCGGCAAACAATCCACCCACCGTAAACAACACGATCGACACCACAAAGGCGTAGACATAACGCGAACGACCGTAGCCAAACGGATGAGACTTAGTCGCAGGACGCGCAGCTCGCTTACCCCCAACAAGAAGCAAAATTTGATTTCCTGAATCGGCCAGCGAGTGCACGCCCTCAGATGCCATGGATGACGAACCTGTCACTGCTGCTGCTGCAAACTTAGCCACGGCGATGGCTAGGTTGGCCGACAGCGCAGCGATAACCGCCTTGGTGCCCCCGTCAGCACTCACTTGGACATTCGATCCTTCAACGCCATGATCGGCGAGATGTCACTGGGATTAATACCGAAACCCAAACCCAGGTAGCTCGTGGCAAAGTCAATGCGTGCCACCAGCGCAGCAAACCGAGCCAGTGCATGTTCGGCATCGATACGGATTTCCTGGACCGAGATTCCACGTTCGGTCGCTAGGTCAACACAGATTTGGGCGCGACGACGGTTCTTGTCGTATTCATCAAGATCGCGGAGCAGGAACAAGGACAACGCCATGTCCGCCGACTGGCCACTCAAGCGGTCGGAGAACACATCGTCATCGCTCGACAGCTTGGCTCCGAGCACGCCATCAAACATCACCACTTGGTTGTGGTTGGGCTCGGGCAACTCACCATGCAAGCAGGGGTAGTCAGCATTTTCCGCGCACTGGGCAGCAAAGCGGTAAGCCGCGACGCCACCAAGAGGTGTACTTCCCCACGCCACTGGGAGTTTTCCGGCCAGCGAATATGCCAGCGTCTTCGCTGGGTTTTGATCAAAATCACTGTGCGGGCCACTGACTTGGGCCTCTTCATCTAGTGCATCCGCGATCGACTCAAGGGAACTCGTGGGAAAACTCGCCACCCCAACAGCATCTGCGATCTTCAACACAGGGATCGTTAAGGACCAGAGGTTGGCGCGCGGTGGACGGCCGCCTGCATCAATAGCCACGAAGTGGGTATTCGCCTGCGCAGCGCGCTTGGCCAGGGCTGAGCCCGTGGCCCCGATCGCGACGACTCGACAACCACGACGAACAGCTTCATCAAAGTTTGTCAGCGTTTCTTCGGTTTCACCCGAGCACGAAATAGCAATGACGACGTCGAGGGCGCCGATCCACGCGGGCAGCGAATACCCGCGGTGACTCAGGACGGGAATAGGTGACTGACCGATCGTTGCCGCGCGGACGATGTCCCCGGCTACTGCTGACCCACCGATTCCGCACACAATCAGTGCGCGCGGACGTCCGTCGGTGGCCAGCGCGGAAAATAGCTCGCTGTTTTCGCTCACCCATAGCAATGACCGACGAACCTGCGCGCCACTGGTCGCGATGGCCTGGAGCATGCCTTCCGGATCACCCGCAGCTAGAGCCAGGGAGTTGTCGAGAATCGTGTCATCAAAATTCACGAGCGGGCCTGCGCTTGATCTAGAAGGAGCACTGGAATTCCCTCAACTACCGGAAAGCCCAAAGCGCAGGAAGCGCATACCAACTCATTCGGAAACTGGGCGACCTCGCTCAAGGTATGACGACAGTCAGGACACACGAGAATCGCAAGCAACGAGGTAGCCACCATTACTTTCCCTCTCGCACTAGTCCCAAAACCTGATCACGTACCTCAATCATCACACCACGGTCTCGGGCTTCAGCATTGAGGCGCAAAAGTGGCTCGGTATTGGATGGTCGGAGGTTGAACCACCAATCGCCACCAGCAACGGTAAGGCCATCGAGTTCATCTATAGCCACATCCGAATCCGCATACTCCGCGCGCACCAGGGCGATCGCTGCCTGCTGATCCGACACGGTGGAATTTATTTCACCGGAGGCAACGTAACGATCGTACGAACTCAAGAGAGTGGACAAGGTGACATCGCTAGGAGCTTGAGCCAACGCAGACAACACGTGCAAAGCCGCCAACATTCCAGAATCCGCTCGCCAAAAATCACGGAAATAGAAGTGGCCTGAATGCTCGCCACCAAAGACTGCCCCTGATGTCGCCATCTCGGCCTTAATGAATGAGTGGCCCACGCGCGTTCGCACCGGTACTCCCCCGGCTTCGCGCACGACTTCGGGCACGGACCAGGACGTGATCAGGTTGTGAATGATTGCGCTGCCTGGATGAAGGGCTAATTCGCGGTCGGCGATCAGCGCAGTCAAGGCGCTTGGAGACACTGCCAGCCCACGCTCATCAACAACAAAACAGCGATCAGCGTCGCCGTCGAAAGCCAAACCAATGTCCGCACCCACTTCCAGGACTTTGGCCTGGAGGTCTACGAGGTTCGCGGGCTCAATGGGATTGGCTTCGTGGTGCGGAAACGTCCCATCAAGATCGAAGTACATCTCGATCACCTTCAAGTGCGGCGAGTTCAACACCGCCGGCACAGTCAATCCAGCCATGCCATTACCAGCGTCAACAACAACGGTTAGCTCGCGCGCGGGATTAATGGGGACGAGGTTTAGGAGGTAACTCGCATAGTCACTTAAAACATCCAATGTGCTGAGTTCTCCAAGGGGGCCATCAAAAGATGGTGGTCCATTCTGCGCAAGGTCGCGAATGGCAGCTAGGCCGGTGTCTTGACCCACGGGCGTCGCGCCCGCACGACACAACTTGATGCCGTTGTATTCCTGCGGATTGTGACTTGCGGTAAACATCGCGCCAGGCAAGTCCATGGAGCCACTGGCAAAGTACAGACCGTCAGTAGACGCTAAGCCGATGTCAATGACATCCCAGCCCTGCGAACACACCCCGTGCGCAAAAGCATCGCCCAACCACTGCGATGACGGGCGCATGTCCCGGCCCAACACCAGAGCTCGACGGGAATCCCCCACGCGCTCGCTTTCCAGAATTTGCGCGTAAGCGGCCCCTAGTGCGCGCGCTTCATCAACATCCCATTGATCGGGAACCACACCACGGATGTCGTAGGCCTTAACGATGGCCGAAAGATTGCGCACGACGTCAGCCTACCCATCAGGACTTATGGCGTTACCCCTCGCGAGCGAGAGTAACGGCGCGAACTACTCGGGCGAATAGTCTCGAAGCACGCGAAGGTGACCGCGGCGTCCAACTTCAATGAGTTCGGGTCCACCGCCGCCAGCAGCAGCAACCGCCGGACGAGCAGCTTCACGCACGGCGTTAGCCAACGCTTCGAGATCGTCACTACTAGGTGCAAGATCAGCAGCGTCAAATTCCAACGCAACAAGTTCCCAACCTCGCGGTGCAGTTAGTCGCGCTGCATGCATCTCGCACAGGTCATAGGAATGGGGTTCGGCATAAGCGGCCAGCGGACCTACGACTGCCGTGCATTCGGCATAGACGTACGTCAAGGTGGCTACGGCGGGTCGATTGCACACTGAGCGGGTGCAACTACGTAGGGAAGTCACGGCTCAGACGCTACCTGCGAAATCACAGTGCACCGAGGATCAACGCATTTGGGACCTAGGCGTGTCGCGCTAAAAGGCGCTGGGGACCGCGGCCGAGAGATCAGGCAGGGCTTGCGGAACGTCAACATTGATCCGAGCATTCTTCAGGGGGGAGATGCTCAACAATTGCCCGCCCGAGGATGAATAGAACTGAACACGACCCGCGTAGAGGGGCCCCGAATCAGGAAGCACCCGAACGAGGGCAGTAAGCCACGTCGGCCGCCGACCAATTCCCACAGCAATACTGGTGGTCTTTCCCGAATCAATTCTGAACTCCCGCTTGCGAACCACGCCACCTCGATTTGTCTCAATCAATTCAAAGTGGCCAACCGAATTCGGAGAACTAATAATCAAACGTGCATTGAATCCTGCACCCTTGCGAGCGATGGGCTCAACGGCAACGTTGGTGATCGCTGGAGTTGCCGAGGTCCAAGCAAATTCGGTACTCGATCCACGTTGAGGCTTAAAGCGCACTTTTACACTTGCGGTGATCGGCTGGTCCGATTCAAGGATCAATCCTGAGTTTTCCCGCTGAAGTGCGGCAGTCAGGTCAATGCTGCGAACCGAACGTGCGCCCACCGTCACGCGACTACCGCCCACCGGACTGAAGGTTCCATCCGAGCCAATCACCTTGATGCGCACATCGGCGTCATCTGCTCCTGGAGCCAAAACCACCAAGGATGCTGTCCCCTTGATCGCAGGAATTGCGGGGATCACCACTGATTGGGCTGGCGCGGCAGCCGCAGGAATGAAATCAGAGCCCAATGCAATGCGTCCTCGACGCTCTGACGTGCTCGCCGCAATCCCTAGCCGGCCAGCTGTGACCACCACGTGCATGGCAAGTTGAGGAAATCCCGGAACTAACTGGTCAACAGCCACAACACGAGTCGTGCGACCAGGGACCACGATGCCCCGTGCTGATGGCGCATCCACGGGACCTTGTGGCCCAAAAAAATCAACGTTTACGCTGGCCCGCTGTGTCTCAACATTGGAAAGGTACAAAAGAGTGAACTGCCCACTCTTGGAACCACCACCAACAACCCACTGCTCAGACCCGACATCCGAGCAGTGCAACCCACTCAACCCACGGTTAACCCCTACAGTCTGCAATGCGAGTTGCCCACCTGAGAATCCTGGAGCAAGGCCCCCTCGACCCACACCTACTAGTGACCCACGGGCGCGCTTAGTCTCAATATCAATCGCGCTTCCGCTCTTGGAATCGAAGGCGACAACTGATCGTGAACCCGGTTTCGAGTTAATGAATGTAAGGGCAGCCTTCCCCGCTTTGGAAGAGCCAGTAATCGGCTTAGGAATAGTCGCAACGACCGTCGTACTGAACCCCGACGTCGATCCACGAAAATCCGGACAAACAAACTCTGTCGTGACAACAGGCTCGGAAACAGCTACCGGTGGCTTGATTCGATCCGGACTTGGCACTGCCAATGCGCTAAAGATGAGACCAAAAACCAAAAAGCCAACAGCCAGCGTCACCGATCTGCGTGGCCCTGGTTCACCCAAGGCGTCCGCTAACCACTCCCGCACCTGTCCTACCAGTCCCCTCATACGTCATCACTACTTTCACGACGTGCAGGCAGGGCCAACACGATCACGACCACTAGCGCAATCGCGGCAATGACCAACCAGCCACCGCGAGCTGGAGACACATAGCGAATCTCAACATTCCCAGCAGACTTGGCCGGTAACACAAATCCCTGCGCCCACCCATTGACCGTTGTTGACTTCAAACGTTTTCCATTAAGTGAGGCATGCCAACCCGAATCAGAACTCTCCGCAAGAATGACTAGTCCGCCCGGCCATTTGGCAGGAACCTTGCCGTCGGCGTTAATCACACCAGCTGGCAAGAGCGACGGCAGTCCCTTGGTCGGCACAAATCGAGCTCGTGCAGTGAGGGAATTGATCTGCCAGAGCACTCCGCTGTTGAGCGAACCGACTCGAGCCAGACCAGGCGCCGCATCTAGCTGTTCAGCAAGTTGTGGTGGCACTGGTGCATTCACGAGGACGAATCGAATGGCGTAATTGGCAAGGCGCTTAATTTCAATCCCGCCGCGACCAGCTGCCAAATCGCTAACAACGACGTCAAGGTCTTTGACCTTGCCGCGCAAGGGAGCTACTTCCGCATCGCCGGTATGAGGGGCGGAGCCACGAACCAACGAATAGGCAATGCGACCGGACTGGTTCGCCAAGACCAACGTGCGAGGCTGAGCAGGTCCTTGCGATTGCAGGGCGACGAAAGCAGGAAGGGCTACCTCAGAGCCTTTGCTGACTGGCTGGCCGATCCCGCGTGTGACCCACACAGCCCCCGAAGCAATCGGAGCCATCAGCGCCAGGACGGCCAACGCGCCAGCTAAGACTTGACGAAGCGAAAACTGGGTCGCCGACAAGCGCCGAAATGACCCTTCGTTACCGACTGCTGCTGCGGTGAGTAGTGCTGCAGCTGCCATGAGCAACATCGGGCCGGGCCACGCTGGAACGGGAAGCGAACTCGGCGGCCACACGGTGATCCACGACAGCACGACGGCCGCCACTAAGCAGCCAGCCCCCACGGCCCACAGCCGAATGATGAATTCGCGTCTTGAGCGACGCAGGAGAGCAACCACTGCCGCCGGAATGATCCCGATGGTCACAATCCACCACGGTGCAGGTGCTCCGCCTGGATTGAGAGCGAATAAGGACCACGCCGGAAGGGCGGGATCAGCCAGACCAGGTGCAGGTGCTCCGGATTCAAGGAGGAAGTTTTGCGGATGCCGCAGCAACTCAAGTGACCATGGCAGCCACACCACAAGCGGAATCGCACACACGATAACCAAACGCTGACGTTCGTCACGAGTTGTGCTCACCGTAAATGCAGCAACAACAAACAGGACAACCGCGACGAGCCAAACGATCGGGGCAAAACACCCCACCAGCGCGAGAAGTAGTCCAGTCCCCCATGCCGCTCTTGCTCCTGGTGGTGTTGCCCCGAGGCCCACCACATGCGCTGCTGCTCGAATAAGTGGTGGTAGCAGTACCGCCACCACGATGGTGCCAACTCGTCCGGCAGACATGGCGATCGTGACGGCGGGTAGGAGCGCATACGTTGCAGCCGACCAGACGCGCAGGCCTGGCGAACGAACCACCCCGCGCAGCGACACATACGCACTTGCATAGGCCAGGGGAACAGCCAAAATCACGAGAGCATCGATCAACGCTGACGCGCTGGACAAGAATCCAATGGACGCTGTCGCCATGACGACCAGACTGGGAGGAGCTGGTAAGGACGAACCCACCGATACGGGGTGCCAACTCGCAGCGAACGCACTCCACCAATCAGCAGCTCCGCCAGGCGCCGGTAACAAGGCGCCTCCTTGAAGCCTTCCGGCGCCATAGAGCTGACGCCCAGCGATCAGGGCCATAAGGAACAACGAGAGCGTGGTCCACACACCTTGACGACGCAGTTGACGACCAACGAACGAAGTGCCGGTATCAACAAGTCCTTCCATTGCATCGTCTTGACCAGGGCCACTTTCCATCGCACTGCCGAGCCGAACCGGTTCGGCCCCACTGCTGGTCAGCACTCCAGCAACCGTGTCGAGCGACTGACGAAGTTGAGTTCCTGGGGCGGCAAGCAATACCGCCACTTCTTTGTGAGCAATCGTCTGCGCGAGCTGTCGACGCTTGCGACCTTCACGCAAGGCGCCTAAGTGCGTGACCAGTTGCTCAAGTGCGACAAATTCATCACGGGCCGGAACAAAGGCTTTGCCGATGACAAACCCCAACGAACGAATCAAGGACCCTAGGACCAAGCCGACGAAAAGTAAGGGGAACTGCCACGTGGGGACATTCATCAACACCACGCGCATCGCGTTGAGGCGGTCAGATCTGCGGGGGTGCAGGTTCACCGCATCAGCGGGGCGGCGGCGATGCGTGGCAGCCTCAGCGTGATGAACGACAGCTCGCGGGGCAATCGCCACGCGATATCCAGCCGAGTTTGCGCGCCAGCCAAGGTCAACGTCGTCACGGAACATGGGAAGGAATGGATCAAAACCATCCAACGCCGTCCACACGCTGGACTTGATCAACATTCCAGCTGAACCAACCGCTAGAACGTCTTGATCGCGGTCGTGTTGTCCCTGGTCGCGCTCGCCACGTTCCAAACCAGTTTCACGTCGACCACCCAATCCAATGG
>JBAXSF010000036.1:0-10408 GCA_037130835.1 Actinomycetes bacterium | reverse complement strand
GGACTTACCCTTCTGGGCCTCAATGGCAGGCTGCTTAAAAGTTTCAGGGATGGAGAGTCGGCGCAAACTGTTGAATGGAAAGGTTACGACAAAAGCTCGACCAACGAGGCGATCTTGGGGGACGAAACCCCCACCGGGAGTGCCGATGCGCGATCGAGAGTCCGCCGAGGCCGACCGGTGATCCCCCATCACCCAGAGCTTCTTGTCTGGAACCAGGACATCGAAGGGCGTCAAGGACGCGGCATCGCCAGGATAGAGATAGCTCTGTTCATCCAGTGGCACACCGTTGATCGTCATGCGTCCTTGGGCATCGCAACACGCAATGCGATCGCCTGGTAATCCAATGACGCGCTTGATGTAGTCCGTCTCGGAATTTTGAGCCAGGCCAAAGATATTTTGTACGCTGCGGATTGCGCCGTCGATCGCATTGGATGCCGGCAGTGGCTTGGAATTTTCCGGCGACAAGACGCCTTGGGCATTGAAGACGATCACCTCGCCGCGCTTAATGTCGCGAAAGCCATAACTCACCTTGTCAACGAGTACACGGTCGTTAATGAGCAAGGTGTTTTCCATCGATCCGGAGGGAATAAAGAACACCTGAAAAACAAAAGTCTTCATTAAGTACGCGGCCAATAACGCCACGATGATCAAAATGGGAAGTTCTTGCCAAAAGGGTCGATTGGGCATCAATCGTCGATGACGACCAGAGGTTGCTTGGGCCTCGTCCTTTGCCTTGCGTTCTTTGCGCGAACTGCGAGGCGGTTTGACACCCTTGGGAGCGCGATGACTCGCGCGCCCTGCTTCCGATGCATCAAGGCTGGCATCGGTTGGCAATCCGACCACGGCATCATCCATAGTCGTATCAGCCTAGTGGTCAAAGCGGTAGCGAAGCACTCACTCACAAAGGCTCAGGTTTGAGCCAAAGGGAGGATGTTAGGAGTTTGCTGGGGTGTCGCGCTTTTCCTTGATCTTGGCCTTCTTGCCGCGGAGGTCGCGCAGGTAGTAGAGCTTGGCGCGACGCACATCACCGCGGGTGACGACTTCAATCTTTTCGACCACCGGGGTGTGGACTGGGAAGGTGCGCTCGACGCCAACACCGAAGCTGATCTTACGAACCGTGAAGGTTTCTTGCAGGCCGCCACCTTGGCGACGAATGACTACGCCCTGGAAGATCTGGATTCGCGAACGAGTTCCTTCAATAACGCGCACGTGAACCTTGACGGTGTCACCGGGGCGGAAGGCAGGGATGTCGTTGCGCAATGACGCAGCATCAACAGAATCAAGGGTATTCATCAGTTCGCTCCTTCGCAGGCGCCACAGGTCGACCACGTGAAATCAAGTGATGCTCGGGGTGATCAATCACGGTGAGGTGGCGCTCCCCTGTGGCGGAGATGCCGACCGGATTAATGCTCACTCAGTGTGACACAGGCGGGATTTAGCGGATCCAGCGCCCTTGGTCTTCGCGCCAGCCAAGGGAGGCGAGCACTTCCTGGTCTTTCGAATCGAAGTGCTCAGCCGGTGTGTGCTCAATTAGCTCGGGGCGACGGGTGGCCGTGCGCCTGAGGGCTTGATCGCGACGCCAACGCGCGATAGCCGCGTGATCGCCTGACAGCACAACGTCCGGCACCTCAAGGTCACGCCACCGCGAAGGCTTGGTGAATACCGGACCCTCAACCAGTTTTTCCATGCGCCCTGGCGCAAAGGAATCATCGGCTACCGATTCCTCATTACCCAAGACTCCGGCAACCAAGCGAGTGGTGGCCTCAATGATGACGAGGGCAGCAACCTCACCGCCGGCCAAAACGTAATCTCCGATGGAGATTTCATCCACATCAAAATCAGCTTCAGCAGCGAGCAGAACGCGGCTATCAATTCCCTCGTACCGGCCACAGGCAAAAACTAGGTGCTCCACCTGTGCTAACTCGCTCGCCACTGCTTGATTGAAAACGCGGCCCGATGGAGTGGGCACCACAAGGCGAGGTCGCACTCCAGCAGTCGTGGCTTGATTGGCAATTGCATCAAGGGCCAGCCCCCATGGCTCAGCCATCATGACCATGCCCGGTCCGCCGCCATACGGGGTGTCGTCGACCGTGTTATGCCGATCAGTTGCGTGTTCGCGCAGATCATGAACGTGCACAGAAATCAGGCCAGCGTCTTGAGCCTTACCCAATAAAGACAAACTCGCTGGCGCGAGATACTCGGGAAAAATCGTGACGACGTCGATACGCATTAGGCATCGGTATCCGAACTGTCAGGGTCGTCAATCTCACTGAGCAAGCCGGGCGGCGGATCAACCACGAGTCCAGTTTCCAGATCAACCGACGTCACGATGGCACTGACAAAGGGAATGAGGTATTCGGCCTTGGGCCCAGCGGAATCATTGACGGCAGCCACCGGCGTGACCACCAAGAGGTCTTGTGCGGGAAGGTGGGAAATCTCGGCAATGGTTCCCAGTAATTCCCCGTTCACCGTGCGAACGTTGAGTCCCACGAGTTGGTGGTCGTAGTACTCATCAGGGTCTTCCGGGCGCTCAAACTGATCGACCTCAACCTGCAACAAGGTGCCACGCAGGGATTCGGCAGCGGTGCGATCGGTGATGCCTTCAAAATCCATCAGGAGGCGACCCGAATGCCATTTCAAGCCCGCGATAATTAAAGGTTGGGGCAAGGCTGGCTCAGTTTTGATCGGCGACCCGGCAACAAAGCGAGACTCCGGTTCGTCAGTGAGGACCTGGATCGTCACAGTGCCACGAATGCCATGGGCTTTACCGACGCGTCCAACGGTGATTAACACGATAGTTCACCGTCCGAACCGAGGTTGATCAATGATCAGGCAACATCAACAAAGTCGATGCGCACACCTTTGCCACCCGACAGTGCCTTAGCGACCGTGCGGAAGGCAACAGCTGTGCGTCCCCCACGTCCGATCACACGACCGAGGTCATCGGGGTGAACCCGGACTTCAATCATGCGACCACGACGTTGGTTGCTCTCGGAGACAAAAACATCCTCGGGGTTGTCCACGACGCCGCGGACAAGGTGTTCGAGAACTTCGGTCAACATGGATTAAGCCTCAGTGGTTTCAGCAGCAGGGGCTTCTTCAGTTGCGGCTTCTTCGACAACAGCTTCCGCAACAACTGCTTCTTCAGCAGCGGCTTCTTCGACGACAACTTCTGCAACAACGGCTTCTTCAGCAGCCGGTGCGGCTTCTTCGACAACTGGTGCATCGGCAACGACAGCAGCTTCCACAACGGGAGCAGCTTCAGCAGCAGGAGCAGCTTCAGCAGCAGGAGCCTCATCGACCTTAGGAGCCTTCTTGGCCTTAGGAGTAGTCGCGCCATCCTTGGGCTCGTCAGCGGCTTCCTTCGCAGCAACAGCAAAGAGTTCTTGCTTCGTCGGTGGCTTAACAGCGACCTTCATGGGCTCGGGTGCGGGGAGTCCCTTGAATGACTGCCAGTCGCCAGTGACCTTCAAGATCGCGGTGACGGCTTCGGTGGGCTGTGCACCCACGCTGAGCCAGTACTTCACGCGCTCTGAGTCAACCTGAATAAACGAGGGGTCTTCCTTGGGGCGGTAAACGCCGATCTCTTCGATCGCACGACCGTTGCGCGCAGTACGGGCATCAGCAATGACGATGCGGTACATGGGCTGACGGATCTTGCCGAGACGCTTAAGTTTGATCTTGACTGCCACGAGGTGTGGGTCTCCTTGACGATGTGTTGGGTGAACGACTGGCAACGCGTGGGGTTGCGAAGCTGGAAGTTCGGGGGTGCTTTCCTCAGGTGAGAGGGCCTGATCAAGCAGTACTAGTCTGCCAGAGCAGGCTTATTTGCCGCCCAGCAGGTCCTTGAAGGCCGAGGGCAACTCAAAATTGGCGGCTGAACTATCGCCCTCGGTCAGGTCTAGGCCGGCATCCTGCGCCGCCCGCTTAGCCGGATTCCCGCTGCGCCCCTTCTTGGACTTGGTGGGTTTGGGCTTGGCTTTCTTGCCACCATGGCCACCCATGCCTGGGATCGGCATTCCTGGTCCACCCATCCCCAGGCCGCCGGTCTTGGCCATCTGCTTCATCATTTTGCGCGCCTGGGTAAAGCGATCCACCAACTGATTGACGTCCGTGACCGTGCGTCCCGAGCCAGCCGCTATCCGCGCGCGACGAGATGCGTTGAGCACGGATGGATCCTTGCGTTCGGCCGGCGTCATGGACTCAATGATGGCCGCGATCCGATTGATGTCTGCATCATCAAGATTGTCGATGGCTTCGCGCATGTCACCAAGGCCGGGCAACATGGACATGACCTTGGACAAAGATCCCATCTTCTGGACCGCTTGCATCTGTTCAAGGAAGTCATCGAGGGTGAAGTCCTCGCCCGTTGCCACCTTGTCGGCAAGCCTGGATTTTTGATCGTCGTCAAAGGCGCGCTCGGCTTGCTCAATCAGTGTGAGCAGGTCCCCCATGCCCAAAATGCGTGATGCCATCCGGTCGGGGTGAAAGATTTCAAAGTCGTCGAGTTTTTCACCAGTCGAAGCAAACATCACTGGACGGCCAGTGAGTTCTCGGACACTCAACGCCGCACCACCGCGAGCATCGCCATCTAATTTGGTCAACACCACTCCGGTGAATCCCACGCCATCAAGGAATGACTGCGCGGTCACGACAGCGTCTTGCCCTGTCATCGCGTCGAGCACAAACAAGATCTCCTGGGGCTGCACCGCATCGCGTATGTCGCTGGCCTGCTGCATGAGTTCGTCATCAATACCCAAGCGACCGGCGGTGTCGACGATCACTACGTCGTATAGCGCTGTCGTGGCGTGGGTGATGGCATCGCGCGCAACAGCTACCGGATTACCCACTCCATTGCCTGGCTCCGGAGCGAAAATAGCGACCCCGGCACGCTCAGCCACGACCGTGAGTTGGTCAACGGCGTTGGGACGTTGCAGGTCGGCGGCCACCAACAGCGGCTGATGCCCCTGTGCCTTCATCCACGCCGCTAACTTGCCAGCCAGCGTGGTCTTACCTGCACCTTGCAAACCAGCCAACATGATCACTGTTGGTGGATTCTTCGCATAGGTCAGGCGGCGCGATTGCCCGCCCAGGATTTCGGTGAGTTCCTCATTAACGATCTTGAGGATCTGTTGCGCTGGATTGAGCGCGCCGGAAACCTCAGAACCGATGGCGCGCTCTTTGACACGACCAACAAAAGTTCGCACTACGGGAAGGGCAACGTCAGCTTCAAGAAGTGCAACGCGCAAATCCTGGCAAGCAGCGTCGATGTCAGCCTCGGTTAGGCGACCCTTGCCACGCAATCCTTTAAAGGTGCTGGCTAAGCGATCCTGCAGTGTGGCGAACACGAAACCTTCTCGCTGACTCGATGGCTACGGATGTTGCCTCAGCCTATCGGGCACAGCGCTGACTACGAGAAGTCCACCGACTTCACGATGCCGCCATCAACGCGAAGAGAGGTGCCGGTGATGTACGAAGCGCGGGGGCTTCCCAGGAATGCGACAGTGTTCGCGACTTCCTGCGGATCTCCCACGCGACCTAGGTAAGAGCCCGCCGCAATGCGATCAATCATGTCGGGCATGACCGCGCGCATCTGATCCATCGGGGAGCCATCAAACAAGATCACGCCAGGGATCACCGTGTTCACCCGAATGCCCTCTGGGCCCAAGGTGGCTGCCATTTTGGTTCCGTAACTCATCAACGCAGCCTTGACAGTGCCGTAGGCCGTTTGACCAGGGCCTGTAGTCGGGCTCAACGCAGTGGTACTGCTGATCAAGACGATGGCACCGCCATCGGATTGCGCTAAGAATGGCCGCGATGCGCGGACCGCACGAACAGCCTGCATGACGTCAGATTGGAACGTGAGTTCCCAGGTTGCATCGTCGTCGCCACTTGGCTGGATAGCAGCGTTCAGGACTACGAGGTCAAGGCCGCCAAGCTGACCAGCGGCCTCGCCAATCCAGGATTGAAAACGCTCAGCGTCGGTGACATCAACACTTGCGCCATAAATCGTGCCGATGGAGGAAAACTCCTCAACCGTTTCATCCACGTTGGATTGCGTGCGACCACAAATGGCCACACTGCAGCCTTCTTCAAGCAAGGTCTTGGTGATCCAACGACCAATTCCGCGACCACCACCGGTCACGATTGCTTTGCGTCCTTGCAGGCCCAGATCCATGAGTGTCCTCTCGAAAGGTGTGCCCGCAGATCATCACACCTTCAGGGGTTTTTCACCACCGCATCGGGTCAATTCACTGCGACAAGAGCCGCTTCGAGGGATTCCACCACATGATCAACGCTGGACTGATCGAGCTTGTTCCCCTGCGCATCAGTGATGTAGAAGACGTCAACGGCCTCAGATCCCATCGTTGAGACCTGGGCCGACTGCACGGCTACACCCGACTGCGCAAAGGCTAATCCAATGCGATGCAACAAGGCCGGTCCGTCATGGGATCGCACTTCAATGACGTTAGCTCGCTGCGAAGCATCGACGACTTCATCAATGCGAGCCGGCGCAACCACAAGCGTGGGCTTGGCATAGGCCGCCTCGCGCTGGGCTAGCCGTGCTTGAAGGTCAATGCGTTCATCAAAGACTCCAACCAGGTCTGCACGTAGTCGCTCGGCTCCTGGAGCTTCACCAAAGGTCGGTTGGACTGTCCACACTTGGAGTGCACGATGGCGGTCGGTGCGCAACGTCGCTGCTCGCACGGCCAACCGATTCATGCTCAGCACACCGGCGACATCAGCCATCAGACCGGGGCGGTCCTGAGCCACAACTGTTACCCGCCACGCAGATTGATGTTTGGTCACTTCCACATTGATTCCGGCGCTTCCCCACCCTCGTTCGAGCAAGTCCAACTGCTCGCTCGTCAACGTGGGATCACTTTCATGTGCTTCACCACGCAATGCTTGATGCGTACGCTGTACAAGTTCCTTGATGAGGTCCGCGCGCCATTGAGACCAGGCCGCCGGTCCGGTGGCCTTGGCATCGGCTTCGGTCAGGGCAGCCACGAGATTGAGTAACTCAGGACGATCCACGTCGCTGTCATCGAGGGCTTGCACCACTGAGGCAACCGTGGCTGGATCGTCGAGGTCGCGACGAGTAGCGGTTTCGGGGAGCAACAAATGGTGTTGGCACAGCTGAATGAGAATGGCAGTGTCGGCCTGATCAAAACCCAGGGCCGGACCTATGGAAGCGATGAGTTGCATTCCTTGATCCGTGTGATCTCCCGGCAGTCCTTTACCCACGTCATGTAGCAGAGCGCCGATCATGAGGAGGTCAGGGCGATGGACTTGTCGAGTTAAGGCGGCTGCTTGAATAGCTGCTTCGATCAAATGGCGATCAACGGTGTAGATGTGAACCGGATTGTGTTGTGGCAACGCGCGCAAGCGTTCCCAGCCAGGCAACCAGCGCGACCACAAACCGGCATGGTCTAAGGCTTCCCACACGGCGAGTGCTTGCGCACCCGCGCCCAGGAATGACACCAATTCCTCACGTGCATCGCGAGGCCATGGTTGCGGCAACTCGACCAAAGCTTGGGACACTCGCTCAAGAGTGGCCGAAGCAATGCGCAGCCCTCCTTGCGCCGCAGCGGCCGCGACACGCAAACCCAGAACCGGATCATCGAGGTCCGCATCGCGGGCGAGGTGGACTTCCCCACCAAACTCAACGACGCCTTCAGCCAACGGCGTGCGTACAGCGGTCCGCTTTTCTTTGCCAAACAGTCCCGATGTACGACGCGGGGCCTGGTCACGCTCTACGCGCTGCCACATCGCATCCATGGCATAAGAAATGGTGCGACCAGCCAGACAGACCGAACGCAGCAAATCGTCAGCTTGTTCATAGCCCATGCGCTCAGCAATAGCGGCTTGCTCCTGTAGCACCAGTCGATCTGTGGCTCGGCCGGTCACCAAGTGCAACTCATCGCGCACATCGAGCAAATGCGCCAAGGCATCCGCGGTGTCTCCGCGTGGAATATCGGCAATCCACGAAGCCGCGACGGCACGAAGAACAGTGAACTCGCGCAGTCCCCCATAGGAATCCTTCAAGTCTGGTTCCAGCAACCACGCCACATCACCCAAGGTTTGTGAGCGATGCTCGCCCATGGCTTTGAGGTCGGGCAACACTTTGCGCGCCTTACTGCGCCACAGGTCGAGAGCTTGCTTGTGCACTCCAACCGTCAGGGCTTCATCCCCAGCCAGATGGCGAAGGTCAAGTAGCCCAATGCCGGCTTTGAGATCACTACGTGCGATGGCGATGGCTTGATCTGCTGTGCGCACGCTGTGATCGAGGCGAATCCCGCTGTCCCAGATGGGATACCACAAAGCGTCAGCGACTTCAGATGTGTGCGAAGACTGTCCCAACAGCACCAGGTCAAGGTCACTTGCTGGGGCGAGTTCCTTACGAGCCAGTGCGCCCACCGCACCTAAAGCAACGGGCAGATTTCGCGGATTGGCCAAAACAAAAAGTTCGCCTAACCACTTCTCCACGAGTTCCTGGTACGCAAAACGCCGCTGTTGTCCGCGAAGACTGACATCAGCAAACAACGAGTTTCGTGCATCAGTGAAGTCGGCGTTGGCTAGTGCCACCGCCTGCTGGTTCACCGATGGAGAACTCATGAATGCTCGTCGCGCTAAATCGCGTCGACGCCACGCTCTCCCGTGCGGACCCGAACAATGGTTTCTACCGGGATTGCCCAGACCTTGCCATCGCCGATACGGCCGGTTTGCGCGGCAGCAACAATGGCGTCAATCACCGCATCCACATCGGCATCATCAACGATGACCTCAAGGCGGACTTTGGGAACCAAGTCAACGGTGTACTCAGCGCCACGGTAAACCTCAGTGTGGCCCTTTTGGCGTCCGAAGCCACTGGCCTCACTGACGGTCATGCCCTGAACGCCAACAGCCTCCAGCGCCTCTTTGACATCATCAAGCTTGAAAGGCTTGATGATCGCGGTAATCAATTTCATGAGCCGACCTCCGTATGTGTTGCCCGAGCGGTGCGCTGGCCTAGAGCACCACCACTTGCTGCTGAAAAGTCGTACGCCGTCTCGAGATGTTGATCAAGGTCAATTCCGGTGACCTCAGCTTCTTCATCAACGCGAAAGCCCATCACTTTGTTAATCACCCATCCGATCACCAAGGTCACGGTGAACGAATACGCCAGAACGGCGACCACTCCCAGACTTTGAGTTCCCAGGACAGACCAACCACCGCCATACAGGAGGCCGTTTTTACCGGCTGGGTTGGCAATGGTTGTTGCAACAAATCCCAGTGCCAAGCAACCGATCACTCCGCCGACAAGGTGCACTCCAAAGACGTCAAGGGAGTCATCAAAGCCTAGGCGATACTTCAAACCAACGGTAAATGCACACGCAGCGCCGGCAATAAGTCCGAGGACGACAGCAGCCCACGGTGCTATGAAGCCACAAGCAGGAGTGATCGCAACG
Source organism: Actinomycetes bacterium (assembly GCA_037130835.1). GTDB lineage: Bacteria > Actinomycetota > Actinomycetes > UBA12327 > UBA12327 > AcAMD-2. Next base: position 956 of record JBAXSF010000036.1, on the reverse strand, counting down.
AGTCCGGCCACCACGCCCGACGCAGCACCAAGACTGGTCGCGTGCCCATCGCGGATACGTTCGACAAACAGCCAACTCAGCAATCCACCACACCCGGCCAACACCGTGTTGGCCAAAGCTGTTGCCGCCAATTGATTCGCCCCCAATGAGGATCCGGCGTTGAACCCAAGCCAGCCAAACCACAACAAACCAGCGCCCAGCAGAACCAACGGCAAGTTATGGGGCTTCATCGGCGACTTTGGCCAGCCGACGCGACGACCAACGATCAGCGCCAAAGCCAAACCGCTGGCACCGGAATTGATTTCCACCACGGTCCCGCCAGCAAAGTCCAAGATTCCGCGGTTAGCGAGCCAACCAGCTCCTGGACCACCGAGTTGATCGCCACCAAAGTCAAAGACCCAGTGCGCAACGGGGAAATACACCAACGTGACCCACGCGGCAACAAAGACCGCCCACGAGGAAAACTTCGCGCGATCGGCAATTGACCCAGAGATTAAGGCCACCGTGATGATGGCAAACATCAACTGGAACATCGCAAACGCGAGAGCGGGAATCGGGTACTTGCCGCCGTTGACTGCGAGTTGATTGAGCAACTCACCCAAACCAACAGAATCAAAACCACCGAAGAATCCGTTGCCGGAATCACCGAATGAAATCGAAAACCCGAACAAGGTCCACAACACACCAACAATGCCCACCGCAATGAAGGTCATCATCATCATGTTGAGCGAACTCTTAGCTCGAACCAAGCCGCCATAGAACAGTGCCAGGCCGGGGGCCATGACAAAGACCAAGGCGGTACAGAGCAACACCCACGAAGTGTCGCCAGCATTGATTTCCATCGAGGCCTCCAGCACGTTTGTTCAGTCCCGCGGTGGACTGTTATCCATAAGGTGCTCCAGGCGTATTGCGAAAGCGCTCCGCTGATGTTTCGGTCGCGAAACAAAGCCTGGAAT